>JAAYVF010000073.1 GCA_012517325.1 Myxococcales bacterium
CGGATTGGTTTCGCTGACGCGCACGAAGCCGTCGCTGACGGCGGCGGACGCGGTGAAGGAAAACGGCTCGCTTTCGACGGATTCGTCGCCGGTTGCCGCGACCAGGTGCGCCGTGTATTCGCCTTCGGCCGACGGCGCGTAGCGCACGCGCCAGCGGCCCGCGCCGTCGGGGGTGAAGACTTCCAGATCGCCGACCAGCGAGCGCGTGTACGGTTCGTACCAGAAGGCGTCGGCCTGGACGGTTTCGCCGCCGGGGGTGGTGATGACCGCCCGGACGGCGATCTGCGCCGGGTCGTACGGATTGTCGTAGGCCGTGTCGAATTCCGCGTCGATCTCGGCCGGTTCGTACACCGGCGTCGCCGCGGCCGGCGGCGTCACGGAAACGAACGAAAAGGCCCAACCGGTCGCGGCCGTGAGGCCGATGCCGAGCAACGTCAGGAGCGCGGCCTGGAGGATCCGAGTTCGCTGCATCTTCGGGCTCGTTTGAAAAGTGGTTCGCTGCACCCGCGGGTATGATAAATCAGGAGGCGGCGCGGGGTCCAGCGACGCGACGGCCTGGGCCGGCGCCCGGTGGCATCTTCGTTTCGATTGTGTATGCTGAACCGATTTTCGACGAGGACGGGATGGCGAGCGATTACAACAAAGCCCTGAAGGAACCGCAACAAGTCAAAGCGCTGTTCGACGACCTGGCGCCGCGCTACGAATTCACCGACCACGTTTTCTCGCTCGGCCTGGACGCCTGGTGGCGCCGCCGCACCGCGAAAGCCCTGGCGCCGCAGGCGGCCGG
Source organism: Myxococcales bacterium (assembly GCA_012517325.1). Classification (NCBI taxonomy): domain Bacteria; kingdom Pseudomonadati; phylum Myxococcota; class Myxococcia; order Myxococcales; species Myxococcales bacterium. The sequence continues at coordinate 788 of JAAYVF010000073.1, forward strand.
CCCGCTGTTCGACGGCGCGACGGGCAGCGGCCAGTTGGCGCTTTCGTTGGCGAAGCGGTACCGCGAGCGGCGGGTGGTCGGGCTCGACTTTTCGTCCGGCATGCTGGCCCAGGCGCAACGCCGGATCGCCGCGGCTGGGGCCGGCGGACGGATCGGCCTGATCGAGGGCGATCTGACCGGCTTGCCGTTGGCCGGCGGCGTTTTCGGCGCCGCCACCGTGGCCTTCGGGGTGCGCAACGTCGCCGATCGCCGGGCCTGCCTCGCCGAGTTTTTCCGCGTGCTCCAGCCCGGCGGCCGCTTGCTCGTGCTGGAATTCGACCTGCCGACGCTTCCGGTGATCGGATTGTTGTATCGCTGGTATTTCGGACACGTCATGCCCTGGATCGCCAGACGGCTGCGCTCGTTCGAGGCCTATCGATATTTGTTCCAGTCGGTGCGGGCGTTTCCGCCGCCGGAGACGTTTTGCCGCATGCTGGAAAGCGCCGGCTTCGTCCGCGTGCATTCCCGCGCCATGACGCTGGGAACGGTACGGCTCTATCAGGGCGAGAAACCCGCCGCGCCGTCCGGCCAGGCTTCCTGACCCTCCGGCCCGACGCGAAACAGGACAAAGAGCGGCTTTCGATCGGTGTCGGCGATGACGCTCACCGTCGCGTAGCGCCAGCCCAATTCCGCGATCCGTTCCGCGACGTGTCGCCGTGGCCAGGAAAAGATTTCCCGCGGCGGCGCATGCGCGATGAACAACGCGCGGTCGCTTTGCAACAGCGCGTCCAGACTTTGCCGCGCCGCCGGATCGAGTTGCGGGCCGTTGAGGCGCCAGAACAACTCCTCGGGCGTCCGCTGACCGGACAAGGCCGCCAGCGGGCGCGTCATTCCCCAATCGAGCAGCACCGGGCGATCGCCGGGGCGGCCGGCCGCGCGGGCCAGATCGGCGAGGCGCGGCGACCAGAGGCCGGCGCCGCCCTTCCGGCGCAGCTTGTCCGATGTTTGCCAGGACGCGATGAGGCCGGTGATCAGCAGCGGAACTATCACCATTAGCGCGGCCGCTTTCGCGGCGCGGCGATCGGCAAAGGCGGTATCCAGAAAGAAAAAAACCAACCCCGCGATCGCCAGGTGAAACGCAGGCGCGAGCGTGAAGAAATGCGCACTGTCCAGGTCGTAGGGCAGGGCCAGCAGCGCGGCGCTTTGCAGCAGCACGGTCGCCGTCAGGAAAGGCAGCTCGACCGTCGACGGACGCGCCCGATCGCGGCGGTAGAGCGCCGGCAGGGAAATCACGCCGCCGAGAAAAACGACCGGCAGCAAGGTGGTCTTGGTGACGATGAACACCGCGCCCAACATTTGGTGAACCGGATAGGCGCCGCAGGTCGTTTCGTACAGCGCGCCGATTTTTTCCGCGAAGCCGACCCACGACCAGCCAAGAAACGGCGCGGCATAGGCGCGAACATCCGCCGGGTGTCCCAGCCAGTACATCCAGGCCGGGGCCGACCCGACGAGAAAAGCCGGCGCCGCCATCGCCCAGGCTCGTTTCCCGCCGGCCCGCTCGGCGGACGGAGGGAAAATCGCGCCGGCTGCCAGCGCCGCGCCGAGGAAAATCGAAAAGTCGAATTTCGTCCACACACCGAGTCCGGCGATCAGGCCCGTCCAGGCAGCCGTCGAGGAGCGGCCGGTTTGCCGGTAGGACAGCAACGCCAATAGGAAAAGGATCCGCAGCACGAACGGCAGAGCCGACGGGCCGTAATCCTCGCGGAAGTGATGCATCATCGCCGGGTCCAGAGCAAGCAGCCAGATCGCCAGCAGCGCGGTGCGGCGGCCGAAAAACCGCCGGGCGGTAACGTAGGTCAGCAGCAAGCCGACGATGCCCAGCACCAGCATGGGCGCGCGGATCCGCGTCGGAGTCGTCGGAAAATCGCCGAGCAGCGGGACGTAGAGCAGGCTCTTCAATCCGCCGAGGTACGGCGTCAGCATCCAGGCGGTTCGCCCTTCAAGGAGCGGCGCGAGGAAGAAACATTCGTCCTCGTTCAGGCCGGGCCGGTCCAAACCCGGCAAGCCGACGGCGAGAAACCAGACCAGAGCGAGGAGCACGAGCAGGGGGGCGACGGCGCGCGCCATGGCCGTCAGTCGTCGTAGTTCGTTTCGGGCAGGTAGATCTCGCGCGGACGGCTGGTGCCGTCGCTGGTGGAAATCATGCCTTCCCGTTCCATCCGTTCGATGATCCGGGCGGACCGGTTGTAGCCGATTTTCAACCGCCGCTGGATGTAACTGACCGAGGCCTTGCGTTCGCGGGCGACGATGTCGACGGCCTTGTCGAACAGGCCTTCGTCGACGTCGCCGTCGTCGTCGTCGAGGTTCACCTCGTCGAGGCTGGCGTTGTTCAGGTCGGTGCCGGTCGCGGTGCGGATTTCGGCGTATTGCGGCCGCGGATTTTTTTCCTTCAGGTGGTGCACGATGCCTTGCACCTCCTCGTCGGAAACGAAGGCCGCGTGGAAACGCGAGATCTTGGCGGCGCCGGGCGGCAGGAAGAGCGCGTCGCCCATGCCCAGCAGGTTGTTCGCGCCGGTTTCGTCCAAAATGGTGCGGCTGTCGACGCGGGTCCGCACCTGGAACGAAATGCGGCTGGGGAAGTTGGCCTTGATGACGCCGGTGATGACGTCGACGCTCGGCCGCTGCGTGGCGATGATCAGGTGGATGCCGGCGGCGCGCGCCATCTGCGCCAGGCGGGCGATGAATTCCTCGACCTCCTTGGCGGCGATCATCATCAGGTCGGCCAGTTCGTCCAGGATGATGACGATGTACGGCAGCTTTTCGGGGATCGGTTCGGCTTCCTCGCCCGTCAGCTTGCCCTTGCGCGGCGTCTTGGCGATGGCCTTCTCGATTTTCGCGTTGTAGCTGTCGATGTTGCGGACGCGCTGCTCGGCCATCTTGCGGTAGCGATCCTCCATCTCGGCCACGGCCCAGCGCAGCAGCAGCGCGGCTTTTTTCGGTTCGGTGATGACCGGGTGCAGCATGTGCGGCGTGTCGGTGTACATGCTCAGTTCGAGCTGTTTGGGGTCGACCATCAGCAGCCGCACCTGATCCGGCGTGGTCTTGAAAATGAGCGACATGATCACGCCGTTGAGAAACACGCTCTTGCCGCTGCCGGTCGTGCCGGCGACCAGCAGGTGCGGCATCCGCGCCAGATCCTGCACCATCGGCCGGCCGGTGCTGTCCTTGCCGAAGGCGATGGTCAGCGGGGACTTGGCCTCGTTGAATTCCTTGCTTTCCAGAATTTCGCGCAGGTAGACGATCTCGCGGCGCAGGCTCGGCACCTCGATGCCCACGGCGCCCTTGCCGGGAATCGGCGCGATGATGCGGATTTTTTCGGCCTGCAGCGCCATCGCCAGGTCGTCCTCCAGGTTGGCGATGCGCGAAATCTTGATGCCCGCCGAGGGCTCATACTCGAACATCGTGATGACCGGGCCGGGATAGATCTCGACGACCTTGCCGGTGATGCCGAAGGTTTCCAGCTTGCTTTCCAGCGCCACGCTCTGCGCCAGCAGCGCCTCGCGGTCGAGGTCCTTGTCGCCCTTTGACGCCCGCTGGAAAAGGTCGAGCGGCGGCCGCGAGTAGGCGTCGCTCAACCCGGAGAACGAAATCTGGCGTGCCGTTTCCGTTTCGGCCTTCTGGTGAATCGTGATGACGTCGGCGTCTTTGGCCTTGCGGGGCGGCGGCGGCGGGGGTGGCGGCGCCGGTTCGAATTCGTCGACCGCGAACGGTTCGGGCGTGGGTTCGGGAACCTGGTCGAGCCGGGTGGTGCGAACCGGCGCGTCGGCCTTGCGGTGTTTCTTCGCTTCCTTGGCCAGTGGCTCGGCGGTTTCAGGGATGCCGTGGCGGATGATCGGGGCGGGTCGCTCGGGACCGGCGCCGGTTTCGACCGCCCGTTGATCGCGGCGCTGGCGGCGGCGGCGCGCCTCGCGGCGGATCGTCCAGCGCGAACGGAGGGTGTCGACGAGGCCGGCCAGATAGGCCCGGAAGCCGCGCAGCATTTTGATAAACGAGAAATCAACGCTGAGAATCAGCGCGACGATCGCCAGACCGCCGACCAGCAGCAGGCCGCCGACCCGGCCGAGGAAATCGGTCAGCAAATCCGCCAGGGCCTTGCCGGCGATGCCGCCGCCTTCCTGGCCGAGGAACATCGCCAGAATGCAGGCGACGACGATCATCAGGATCAGGTAGCCGAAAATCTGCCCCAGGGCGGGTTTGAACAGGCGCCGCCGGTACAGCAGCAAGCCGATGAAGACCAGCATCAGCGGCACCATCACGCTGGCGATGCCGCCGATTTGCAGCAGCAGGTCGGAGGTGTGGGCGCCGAACCGGCCGATCATGTTTTGCGGATAGGTGTCGGGAATGGCGACGGTGTTGTAGGACGGATCGCTGACATAGTGCGAGAGCAGCGCGAGGCCGAGCATGGCCGCGAGAATGATCACCAGGACGCCGGCGATCTCCATGCCTTTGCCCGGTTGACGGTTTTCCTCGCCGACGGTTTTTTTCGCCAAGGTCCGGCTCAGACCTCCATGATTACGGGAATGACGATCGGGCGCCGGCCGATGCGTTTGGCGAACAGGCGGCGCACCGCGCGGGCGATTTCCTGCTTGGCGTCTTCCTCGCTGAAGGCGTTGTCGGTCCGCAGGGTCTGCATCGTTTCCAACACCAGGTTTTTCGCCTCGTCGATCAGTTCGGCGTATTCCGGCTCGTAGACGACGCCTTTGCTCTTGAAGTGCGGCCCGGAGACGATCATGCCGTCACGATGGGCCAGCGCGCAAGTGATGGTGCCGTCCTCCGACAGCAGCCGGCGGTCGGTCAGGACGATGTTGCCCACGTCGCCGATGCCGTGGCCGTCGACGTAGACGCGGCCCGACGGCACGCGGTCGCCGGCGCGCAGAGCGCCATCGACGGCGATGATCGAATCGCCGCTTTCCAGCACGTGGATGTTTTTCGAGGCCACGCCCATTTTTTTCGCCAGCTTGGCGTGTTGCACGAGTTGCCGGTACTCGCCGTGAATCGGGATGAAATGCTTGGGCTTGCACAGCCGCAGCAGAACCTTGAGTTCCTCCTGGTAGGCGTGGCCGCTGGTGTGGATCTTGCTGATGGTCTCATAGACGACGTCGGCGCCTTTGCGGTACAGTTCATTGATGATGTTGGTGACGGCGCGCTCGTTGCCGGGGATGATCTTCGAGGACAGGATCACCGTGTCGCCCGCTTCGATTTCGATGTGCTTGTGGTTGTTTTCGGCGATGCGGGTGAGCACGCTCATCGGCTCGCCCTGGCTGCCGGTGCACAGGATGACGATGCGGCTGGGGTCCAGCTTCTCCAGGTCGTTGAGGTCGCCGAGCAGGTCGTCGTCGATTTTCAGCACGCCGAGCTGCCGGCCGATCCGGATGCTTTCCACCACGCTCCGGCCGTTGAGCACGATCTTGCGGCTGAACCGGGAGGAAATGTCGAAGATTTGCTGGATGCGCTGCAGGTTGCTGGCAAAGAGCGTGACGATGATCCGGCCCGGGCAGTCGTGGAAGATGTTTTCCAGTTCCAGGGCGATGTCGCGTTCGCTGATCGTGTAGCCCTCGCGCTCGACGTTGGTCGAATCCGACAGCATGCACAGCACGCCCTGATCGCCGAATTGCGCGAAGCGGTTCATGTCGGTCATTTCGCCGTCGAAGGGCGTGAAATCCAGCTTGAAGTCGCCGGAGTGGATGATCAGCCCTTGCGGCGTCCGGATCGCCAGCGCGAAGCCGCCGTGGATCGAGTGGCTGACCTGGATGAACTCGACGGTGAACGGCCCGTAATCGCGTTTATCCCCGGCCGCGACCGTTTCCATCCGCACGTCGGCAAAGCCGTTGCCGTTGCCGTTGGCATGGCCGTTGCCGCCGCCGTTGCCGTTGCCGGAGACGCGGCTGTGCGCCAACTCGTATTCCAGAAAAGCCAGCGTGATCTTCGAGCCGACGACCACCGGTTTGTGGTGGCGCAGCAAATACGGCACGGCGCCGATATGGTCCTCGTGCGCGTGCGTCAGCAGCAGCGCGACGATGTCGTTGGAACGGCCCGCCAGGTACGTAAAGTCGGGGATCACGATGTCGACGCCCAGCATGAAATCCTCGGGGAACATCAGGCCGCAATCGATCAGCAGGATTTTCCCCTCGCATTCCAGGGCCAACATGTTCAAACCGATCTCACCCAGTCCTCCCAGCGGGATGATTTTCACGGCTTGATGTTCATTCATGGCTGTCATTTTCAATTAGCTCCCTCACCGCTTCTTGGGTCTGCCGCAATAATGTATCGCGATCATCGTAGGTCAGCCGTTCGGTGATAATCGGCCGACCGATGCGAATGGTGATGGTACCCGGGCGCGGAAAAAAATCGCCGATGCCGTGCAAGGCCGCCGAGCCGACGATGCCCACCGGCACGACGGGGATGTGGTGTTGGGTCGCCAGCACGAAAGCGCCCTTTTTCCATTCGCCCAGGCGTCCGTCGGCGGCGCGCCGGCCGCCGGGGAAAATGCAGATGTTCTTGCCTTGGCGAAATTTTTCGGCCATCAACTCCAGGCGACCTCGCTGCGCGTTTTTCTTCCGGCGGTCGATGTACACGTGATCCAGGGTGTAAAAGGCGATCCCGAAAACCGGCACCCAGACCAAGGTTTTCTTCGCCAGAAAACGCAACTGAACCGGAAAGTCGTTATAGAGCGCCAGGACATCCAGGTAGCTCACGTGATTGGAAACGAAAAGATAAGGACCGCCATTCCGGATATTTTCCTCGCCGTAAACGTGAATTTTGATTCCCAGAATCCGCTTCCAGGCCCCAGTCCAGATTCTTCCGATGCGATTGACCTTGGCGCGAGCCGGGTCAAACGGCGCTATCAGCAGCACCACAAAGTACAAAATGTGCGCCAAAACAAAGGCAACCAATACGGCTGCCGCAAAACGCAATACTCGCATCGGGCCTCCGCCCCAATCCAATAAGTTTAACCGCAATCAAGGAAAATAATCAATTGGCCTTTGCCGTCTCTCGGCGGGAAAATTGCAATTGGTCGCTGTTATTGAGAATGAGTTTGGTTAATTCCTCCGCCGCCAGTGAATGCCCATTCCCATTGAAATGCACCGGGTCGACGAACAATTTCTTCCCTTCGCGCTCGGCCGCCAAAAACGCGGGTAACAGATCAAGGAACAACAAATTTTTCTTTTGGCAGAAGTCCGCCGTCAAGTCGCGGAACGAGTCGTACAGCCGTTCCGAAGGCATGATTTCCCGCGACGGGTCTTTTTCTTGATCCAGCCTGGCATCCAGGATGATTTGCGTCAGGTGATAGACCAACAGCAATTTGACGCCGGCTTCCCTGGCGTCGCGCGCGATGTTTTCGAGATCTTCCCTGAAACCGTCCCGGCACCAGGCCGCTTCCACGCTGAAATCGCCCAACCGCGTCCGGGTCGTTTGGATTTGCGACGCGATCATCGCCCGTTCGCTGCCTTTTATTTCACGTCTCAGCAGGCGATAGAGCTTGAGATCGCGCAGGCCGCTTTGCAGTCGAACCAGCAGATTATCCCGCCCTTCGTCGTGCTTTTTTTCCAGTTGGCGAAGGATTTCGATGTTGGGATCGCTGTTGAACAACACATAAAGAATCACCAAATCCGGCCGGTAGTTGCGTAATTTCCGCTCGAAAAGCAGGCGGTGCGAATAAATTGTCGTGCCGGGAATGCCGGCATTGAGCACCTCGACCGGCTGCGACGAAGCCGCGCGTAATTTCGTCTCCAAAAGGCGCGGGAACGTTTGCGGCTCGGGAACCAGCACACCGAAAGCGGTGGAATCGCCCACCGAGATGATCCGATACGCCCCCGCCGGTTTGCGGTCGGCGAATTCGGGTCCGCGAAAGCCGGCGTGGTTGGTCGGATCGTCCGGTAGGTCGTGGTTGCCGAACGGTACGCGAACCCCCGGCAGGAGTTCGTAGGCCGCTTCGAAAATGTCGGTATAATACCGTTCGGCGGGCGCTTTGGCCAAACCGGTCAGCCGTAAGGCCATTTCGGCGAGGATGACGAAGCAGAAAAACGCGGCCAGCGAGAAAAGGACTTTATGTCGACAGGAGATCCGGACTCGGTTTTTTCCAGATGCTGAATTCATTCTCGCCATCCGCTCCGCCGACTCCGGTCTTTTGCTGTTCGATCCGCAAAATACACTAGCGTAAACTACGCGGCTAAAAAAGCTGCTTGTTTGTATTGATTCTGTATCGATCCCCGGCTTTTTTCTTGACACTACGTGCCGAAAGTTCATAAGTATGCAGAGGGTCAGTCGGTAAAAATGTAAACTTTTCCTGGGGGCACGAATGACCTCCGCCGGCGATGTGTCGGAAATCATCGGCCGTAGCAAACCGATGCAGGATATCCTGCGGTTGGTCGAGCGCGTGGCGCCCTTCAAATCCACGGTATTGATCGGCGGCGAAAGCGGCACCGGCAAGGAAATCATCGCCCGGGCGATTCACGACAAGAGTCCGCGCCGAAGCGAACCTTTCGTCGCGGTGAACTGCGGCGCCATTCCCGAGAACCTGATCGAGGCCGAGCTTTTCGGTCACGTCAAAGGCGCCTACACCGGGGCGGTCGCCACCCGCGAGGGTTTTTTTGAAAAAGCGCAGAAGGGCACGCTGTTTCTCGACGAAATCGGCGACCTGCCGTTGTCGCTGCAGGTGAAAATCCTGCGCGCCCTGCAGGAAGAGGAGATCGTGCGCGTCGGCGACCGGCGGCCGATCAAGCTCGACATCCGGTTCATCGCGGCGACCAACCGCAACCTGGACCAGGACGTCCACGAGGGCCGGTTCCGGGCCGACCTGTTTTACCGGCTGAACGTGGTGAGTATTCAGGTGCCGCCGTTGCGCGAACGGCTCGATGATCTGCCGCTGTTCGTGCACCACTTCGTGCAGTCGATCTGCCGGCGCCTGGGCAAGCGCCTCGAGGGCGTCAGCCGCGAAGCGATCGGCATGATGCGCAACTACGAATGGCCCGGCAACATCCGCGAACTGGAAAACGTGCTCGAACAGACCATTTTGATGATGGATGACGACCAGCTCCTTGAACCGCGGCATCTGCCGTTGTTCATGGAGCGCCGCGGGGCCGAACGCCGCCGCCGCATGTGGGAAGAGGCGCTGGATCGCAAGTTGTCGCTCGACGAATACGCCCGCGAATTCGTCGTCCGTTTTCAGGAACAGCACACGGAAAAGGAATTGGCGAACTTTCTCGGCATTACCCCCAAAACGCTGTGGGAAAAGCGAAAAAAATGGGGCCTGCCGCGGACGCGCCACTAAACAACGATGAAACAGCAACGCGCCGTCGTCGTCACCTGCGCCGCCCAGAACGCGGCCCTCGCCGCCATTCGCAGCCTGCACGACGCGGGTTGGCGGGTGATCGCAGTCGATCACAACCCGCGGGCGAAGGGGTTCGTCAGCCGGGGATGCGACGAGCGCTGGTTGTCGCCGGTTTCGCCGGCCAGCAAACCGGCCGCCTATGCCGCCTGGTTGCTGGAGCAGTTGCGCGCCAAACCCGCCGAAGTGCTGGTGCCGGTCACCGACGCGGCGATTTTCGCCCTGTTGCCGCGTCGGGATGAATTGGAAGCCCTGACGGCCGTGCCGTGGCCGAGCACCGCGGCGCTGGAGGAAGCGGCCGATAAGAACCGCACCTTCGCCCTGGCGGCGGAACTGGGGCTGGCGATACCGCCGCAGGTCGTCTGGCGACGCGAGGAACCGTTGCCGCCGGCGATGACGTATCCGACGGTGATCAAGCCCCTGCGCAGCATGATCGACGGCGGCAAGATCGCGGTCGCCTATGCCGCCGACGAGGCGGAACTGCGCGCGCGCACGGCCGATTGGCCCGCCGCGGCGTTTCCGGTGCTGTTGCAGGAACGCGTGGTGGGCGCGGGCGAGGGCTATTTCGGCGTCTGGCGGCACGGCGAACCGGTGGTCGAGTGCGCCCATCGCCGGCGGCGCGAAATGCCGCCGTCGGGCGGCGTCAGCACGCTGCGCGAGGCGATCCCCCTCACCGACGATCTGCGCGAACCCGCCCGCCGGTTGCTCGCGCATTGGCGCTGGCACGGCCCGGCGATGGTCGAATTCAAGCGCGGCCATGACGGCCGCCCCTACCTGATGGAAGTCAACGGCCGGCTCTGGGGCAGCCTGCAACTGGCGGTGGACGCGGGCATCGACATCCCGCTGGCCAGCGTGTTGGTGGCGGTCGGCGAATCGGTGCCGCCGATGACCTATCATCCCGGCGTGCGTACGCGCTGGGAATTGGGCGACCTCGACGCGCTGATCACTCGGCTGTTCAAACGCGACCGCGACCTGAAACTGCCGCCGAACGCGCTGTCGCGCGGGCGCTGGATTTGGGATTTCGTCGCCGACTTTTTTCGGGCCGGCGTGCGAACGGAACTGTGGCGGCGCAACGACACCCATCCGTTCTGGCGCGACCTGCGCAACTGGATGGTCAACAAGCGCTGGATGGTCGCCAAACGGGTGAAAACGCCCGCCGCCACACGGGCGGTGTCGCACCTTCATTCGACGATCAGCTACGACGGCGAGATGTCGGTCGCCGCGATCGCGACCTTGCTGCACCTGCGCGGCGTCCACGTCGGTTTGATCGCCGAGCACGTCAACAACCTGACCCAGGCCGACGTCGACCGGCTGGCCGCCGAATGCCGGCGGTACAGCGAGGCCGACCTCTTGCTCGTGCCCGGCCTGGAATTCGCGACGGCCGAGGGCTGCCACGTGCTCGGCCTGGGTTGCGCGAAGCTGATTGAGGAAACCGACCCGGCCCGGCTGACCGCAGCGATTCGCGCCGCCGGCGGGCTGGCGGTGCTGGCGCATCCGCATTCGGAATGCCTGACCGCCGATTCGCCTCTGGTGCGCTCGCTGGACGGCGTGGAAATCTGGAACACGATGCACGACGGCGCTTACGTGCCCAATCCGCAAAGCGTCGACCGCTGGCTGGAACTCGGGCGCCGCGGGATCGACCTGGCGCCGCTGCACGGCAACGATTTTCATTGCCGCGATCATTTCAAACGCCCGCGGCTGGAATTTCCGGACCTGAAGGAACGGCCGCTCGATTGGCCGACGGTGCGCGAGGCGATTCGCGCCCGCCGTTACCGGCTGTCCAACGACTGGCTGCAAGTGCCGGCCGACCGGCGGCTGGCCTGGTGGAATCCGCTTTTCCACTTGCTCAAGGCGGCGCAGCGGACGGTTTCGAAACTGAAGCAGCGCTTGACCGCGGGCCGGGTGACGCCGTGCTGGGAATACCTCGGGTGTGAAGCGGACGCCTGCTGCGTGGCGCGCGAACAAGGATCGTCGGGCCTGCAGTGCTGGCGGATCGTCGGCACGTTCGCCGGCCAGGACCGCCGCGGGCCCTGCTGCCGCCACCTCCCCGATTGCCGCGAGTGCGAGTATTACCGGTTCCGCAACGCGCCCGGCGACGCCGGTCGGCCGCGCCGGATTCTGCATCTGATCGAGACGGTCAATCCGGGCGGCGCCGAGTTGATGATGCTCAACCTGATCGGCGCGCTGGACCGGCGGCGGTACACCAGCCACGTCGTGCTGATCAAGCACGGATGGTTGGAAACGCGGTTGCGCGAAATGGGAGTGCCGGTCACGGTGCTGCCGCTGCAACGGAAGCTGGATTGGCGATTCGCCCGGGCGGTGGCGCGCCTGGCCCGCCGCCGGCATTTCGATCTGCTGCACAGCCACGAATTCACCATGAACGGCTATGCCTTTTTCGCCGGCCGGCTGGCGCGCAAGGCGACGGTCGCCACGGTGCACGGCAATCTGGAGTACCTCGCCCAGAAGCGCCGCCGGCAATGGTTCTATTGGTGGATCGCCGGCCGCTCCGGCCCGATGGTGACGGTCAGCGAGGAACTCAAGCGGCGGTTGTCGGCGGACTTCAAGCTGTCGGCCGAGCGGTTGACGGTGATTCACAACGGCGTGGCGCTTCCCGCCGCGGAGCCCGACGCGGCCCGGCGGCGCGAGCTGCGCGGCGAACTGGGCCTGCCCGCGGACGCGACGCTCCTGGGGGTGATCGGGCGGTTGCATCCGGTCAAAGGGCAGGACGTCCTGCTGGCCGCGCTGCCGGAACTGCGCGCCCGTTTTCCGCGCGTCCACCTGGGCATTGTCGGGCAGGGCCTGCAACAGCCGTTTCTGGCCGAACGGGTTCGCGAACTGGGCCTGACCGACGCCGTGACCTTCGCCGGTTACCGCGAAAATATCCGCGAATACCTCGGCGCTTTCGATTTGATCGTCGTGCCCAGCCGGTACGAGGGCTTGTCGCTGTTGCTGATCGAAGCGATGGCGGCCGGGCGGCCGATCGTGGCGACGCGGGTCGGCGGCAATCCCGAAGCGATCGCCGACGGTGTTTCCGGGCTGCTGGTGCCGCCGGACGATCCTGCCGCGCTGGCGGCGGCCGCCGGGCGGATTCTCGGCGATCCGGAACTGGCCGCGGGTCTGGGCCGCGCCGCCCGGGCCCGGGCGGAAGAGAGTTTCAGCATCGCCGCCATGCTGGCGGCTTACGACGAATTGTATCGACGCAAAATGGAGCAGCGTTCATGATCTGGCCCTGGCTGGCGATGTGGCTCATCGGGCTGGCGGCGTTCGCCTTCCCGTACGCGATTTATCCGTGGTTGCTCGGCCGGCGCGGTGCCCGTTACGCGGTCGGGCAGACCGTCACCCCGGAAAAGTGGCCCGCCGTTTCGGTGATTCTGGCCGCCTTCAACGCCGAGGACCGAATCGAGGCGAAAATCGCTGAACTGCTGAAACTGGAATACCCCGGCCAAGTGGAAATCGTCGTGGTGGACGACGGCAGCACCGACCGCACGGCGATCCGCGCCAAGGCGGCCGGAGCGCACCAGGTGCTGCGGCTGCCGGAACGCAGCGGCAAGAGCGAGGCGCAGAACGCCGGCGTCCAGAGCGCGCGGGGCGAGGTGCTGGTGTTCACCGATGTTTCGGTGGTCGTCCGCGAAAACGCGTTGCGGCAATTGATTCCGGCGCTGCTGGTCGAAGGCGTGGGCTGCGTGACGGGCGTGGACGTGTCGGTGGCGGGCGCGGCGGGCGATCCGGCGCAGGAGGCCGGATTTTATACCCGGTTCGAGATCGCGCTCCGACGCCGGGAGGCCGAGGCGGGGACGCTGTTCGGGGTCAACGGCTGTCTGTTCGCGATCCGCAAAGCGCATCGGGCCCCCGTGCCGCGTGACTGCGTCGACGACCTGTACGTGCCCCTGGCCGTGCAGGACCGCGGCCTGCGCGTCGCGCTGCAACCCAAGGCCGAGGCCGTGGTCTTTCGCCCGCAAAGCCTGGCCGAGGAATACCGGCGCAAGGTGCGGACCTTCACCGGCGGTCTGTTCACCCTGCGGCGCGCGATGGACGATCTGCCGCGGGCCTACCGCCGTTTGCGTTGGCGGCTGATCGGCCACAAATGGCTGCGCTGGCTGGGGCCGTTCTTTCTGCTCCTGGCCTTCTACGGCAGCATCGGGCTGGTCCGGCGTTCGGCGCTGGGCTGGCCGATCGTCATTCTCGAGGCGCTGTGGCTGGCGCTCGCGCTGCTGGGCACGATCCGGACCGGCGCGGGGCGGCCGACCTCGCGGGTGGTGCGATTGGCGGCCTTCATCCTGTGGGTCCAGGCGGCGCTGCTTCATGCCTGGTGGCGGTTGGCGACCGATCGCCCCTTCGTCGTTTGGCGGCCGACGCGGCGAGGTCTGTGAATGATCCGCTTGCTGCTCATCGCCGAAGGCGCCCGCTTCGCCGGCATCGAAGGCCATCTGGTGACCCTGCTGCGCGCGCTGCCCGCCGACGAGGTCGCGCCGCAATTGGCGGTATTCAATCGCGGCCCCCTGGCCGAACGCGTCGCGGCGCTCGGCGTGCCGGTGCATTTCATCGAACGCCAGACCAAGTATGATCCCGGCGCGATCCGCCGCGTGGCGCGACTGGTCGCGGAGACCGGCACCGGGATCGTCCATACGCACGGCTACCTGGCCAACGTGATCGCCGCCCGGGCGCTGGCCGACGGCCGCGTGCCGCTGGTCACGACGGTGCACGGCGCGCCCGAACCGTTCGGCGGCTGGGCCGGTTTGAAGATGAAAATCAACCTGGCGCTCGATCGCCGGGCGATGAAACGGGTTTGCCGGCGGGTCATCGTGGTGGCGACCCATCTGGCGGAGGCGTTGGCGCAACAGGGCGTGCCGGCCGAAAAGATCAAGGTCATTTACAACGGGTTGCCGCCGTGGAGCGCCGAATCCGCGCAACGTTACCAAAGCCGCGGCCGGTTGGACCTGGCGCCCGACGCCCTGGCTGTCGCGTTCGTCGGCCGGCTCGAGCCGGTGAAGGATCCGCTGGCGTTCGTCGAATTCGCCCACCTGGTGCACGATTACCATCCGAACACCACGTTTTTAGTCGCGGGCCACGGGCCGCTGCAGGAAGCCATGTGCCGGCGGGTCCAGGAACTCGGTTTGTTGCCGCACGTGCGGTTCCTCGGTTTCGTGGACGACATGGATTCGCTGCTGGCGGCCGCCGACCTACTGGTGCTGACCAGCCGTCACGAGGGCATTCCGTTCGCGGCGCTGGAAGCCATGCGAGCGGGGGTGCCGGTCGTCGCGCCGGCCGTGGGCGGTTTGCCGGAACTGCTGGGCGGTTTGGACGGTTTGCTGTCGCCGGCGCACGATGTACGGCAACTGGCGGCGCTGGCCGTTCGCCTGCTCGGCGACCGGCCGCGCTTGGCCCAGGCCGGCGCGGAAGTCACGGCTCGTTTCGACGAGCGGTTCACGGCCGCCGGAATGGTGGAAAAACTGCTCGGCGTTTACCGGGAAATCCTCGCGGAGGTCGCGTGATTCTCTGGCATGTTGGGTTGACGTTGTTTTCGCTGCTGCTGTTGCTGGCGGCCATCCGCTACGCGTTTTTCGCGATCTTGTCGCGCGTGCAGCCGCCGCCCGTCTTACCGCCGCGGGCTGCCGCGACCCGCTTCTGCGTGCTCGTCCCGGCGCACAACGAAGGCGCGAACGTCCGGGCCACCGTCGAGGCGGCGCGCCGCTTCACCTATCCGGCCGACCGGTTTCGCGTCGTCGTGCTGGTGGACAACTGCGACGACGACACCGCCGCCCAGGCGCGGGACGCGGGCGCCGAGACGATCGAGCGGCGGCAGCCGGAAGCGCCGGGCAAGGGGCAGGCGGTCGCGTGGGCGATCGCCAACCATCTGCGGCCAGACGAGGCGCTGGTCATCTGCGACGCCGACAGCCGGCCCGCTCCCGATTACCTGGATTGGATGAACCGGGCGCTGGCCTCCGGTTACGGGGCGGCGCAGGGTTTCAACGGCTCGGCCAACCCCGAGGAAAGCGGGCTGGCCGCGCTGGCCGCGGTGACCAGCGGCATGAAAAACGCCTTCCATTACACCGGCAAGACGGCCGCCGGACTGCCCGCGCCGTTAATGAACGGCCTGACCCTCGCCGCCGCGACGTGGCATGCCCATCCGTGGCGGGCGTTTTCGATCGTCGAGGATTTCGAAACCTACCTGAATCTGGTCGCCGCGGGAGTGCCGATCCGCTTCGTGCCCGAGGCGAAAATCCTCAGCCCCCGGGCGAGCGGTTTCCGGGCGGCTTCCTCGCAGAAGCAACGCTGGAGCGGCGGCCAAAGCAAACTGGCGCGCGAAGTCGCCTGGCCGCTGGCCCGGCGGGGGCTGCGCGAGTGGTCGTGGGCCAAGCTGAGCGCCGCGCTCGACTTGCTGGCGCCGGGCTACGCGCCGACCACGGCCTGGCTGCTAATCACGGCGATCGTCGGCCGATGGTCGTTCGGGCCCACGGCTCATCCGGCCGTCGGTCTGGCGCTGGCGGGATTGCTGTTGATGGGCGGGCAGTTCGTCGCCGGCCTGGCGCGCCTGCGCTGGACGCCGCGCCTGGCGCTGGCGGTCCTGCTGGCGCCGGTGTATCTGGTTTGGAAAATGGCGCTTTCGCTGCGGGCGTTCCGGCGCGCGCCCGACCGCTGGCAGCGGTCCGCGCGGCCCGGGGACGAATAGCGAGGCGGTTCAGGCGCGGCCGGCCAGAAAGCGTTCCAACCCCCGATTGCCTTCCACCAGGTTTTTCTGCACCGACGAAACCACGAATTTTTCGATGGTCGGCACGAACTGTTTCGCCAGGATAGTCGGGATGCCGGTCAGCTTTTTCGGGTCGATGACGATCCGGCCGTTGATCGTCATCCGGGTGTTCGCCCCGTCGGTGGCGAAGCGGTTCAGTCCGCTGACGGAAACCGCCTCGGTGAACACCGGCACGGTGATCCGCCATTCGACCGTGTGGGCGCCGGCGTCCCAGGTGGCGACGTCCTTCCAGCGGCGGCCGTTGAGCGGCACGAGCTTTTCGAGCGGGCCGGGCAGCTTGGCCTTGGCTTCCCACTGCGCGACCTGATGGACGATCGGGCCTTTTTCGTCGCGCGATTCCAGCGTGATGCGTTCGATGTTCGAGTAGAACGCGGCCAGTTCGGGCAGGTTGTCGCGCATCGCGGCGTAAACCTTCTCCAGCGGGTAGCGGATCGTATCGGTTACGGTGAATTCCATCGTCGCCTCCGTGTCCCGGCGCCGGGAGCTATTGAATGAATTGGTGGTAACGGGCCATCCAGTAAGGCAATAGCCAGTAGGTTCCCGCTTCCTCGCTCATGCCGAAGCCGCCGTCGTCCAGGACGAACGGATCGCGATGCCATTCCATGATCACGCGCTCGTCCGGCGGCAGCGGCGGCAGCGTGGTGGCGGAGATTTTCTTGCCGTATTGGTTGGGGAAGGGGTCGATCGTCACATCGGCGCGCTGGCTGTTTTGCATCAGCCAATCCAGCAGATCCAGCGGGATGTTGCGCAGGGAATCGACCGCCGACGGCAGGCCGAAATCCGTCTTCGCCGCGGTCAGGGCGCCGAAGATCGTGTTGAACAGGCTGTTGTTTTCGATCCGGGTGTATTCCCAGGCGCGTTCGAGGCTGCGAACGTATTTCGCCAGCCGGGCTTCGTCCGTTTCGTATTGCAGCAGCGGGTAATAAGAGAGATAGAGCAGCTCGAACGTTCCGTGGTTGGTGACCATCGGGAAGTAGACGGCGGCCTCGACCGCCAGGTCGTCGAGCGAATGGTCGCGAATCAGGCTTTCGTAGGCCCGCTGGAAGCGCGCTTCGCCGGTGATGTGAATCGCCGTCTGCAGGTACGACAGGATTTCCAGGCTGTTGGGCAGGATCGGCCCGGCGTACTGGAACGCCGCGACCGGATTGTATTGGATCAGCTTGTACCATTCCCACAGGAAGGTGGGGTTCCAGATGCCCCAGGTCGTCGATTGCCCGTCCCAATCGATCAGAAAGTAGTTGTTGTCGACGATGTATCCCATCAGGTTGGAAACGAGTTCGCGCACCTGGGCGCGGTGCGTTTCGTCGGCGGCGAGGTCGTAATAGACGGCATAGGCGAAGAAGTGGCCGGTGATTTCGTCTGAGCCGGTGTCGCTCTTCCAGTCGTAACCCAACTCGGGGTTGGCCTGCCATTGGCAGAAGGGCGTGCAAGCGGGATCGTTGCTTTGGGAATACAGCGGCGCGACCGAACGCGCCACCAGGCCGGGAATGCCCGTCACTTCCTGAAGCAGAGCCAGCGCCGCGAAGTGGCGATCGGCCAGTTCCTTGATTTGCGGATCGCCGGTCACCGCGTATTGGAAACTGAGCGCGGCCACGTACAGGCCGGTCGAGAGGCCGTCGTTGTCCGATTCCTTGGTGCGGTAAGTGCTCAGGTCGCCCGGCAGATCGAGGTCGCAGGCCGACACCAACCCGTCGCGGTCGTGCCGCTTTTCGTTGATTTCCTGATACCGCGCGGCCTTGTCGGCCAGGGTGTAGGAAGCGAACGTCAGGTGCGAAACGCCGTTGCCCGTCGCCAGCCAAACGCCGGCGCCGCCGTCGAACACCAGATCGTTGACGTAGTCGTTCGGCAGCCAGCGCCGCCCGGCGTAATAGTTCCAGACGACCCCGTCGGTCCGCACGGCGCCCCACGAGGTGCCGATCCACAAGCCCGCCGCCGGGCCCGTCTCGGCATAGGTCAGCCGATTGACGGTGAGCATCGGCAGCCCCTGGCGGCCGGTGTAGCCGGTCAGGAAACCGTCGGGATCCATGACGTTCAGGCCGGCATCGGTGCCGATCCATAAGTTGCCGGCCGGGTCGAGCGCCAGCGCCCGCACCGAATCGGAAAGCAGAAAGCGTTCCTCGGTCCAGTGGTCGGTCACCGCGCCGTCGGTCAGTACGTAGAGACCTTGATGGGTGCCGACCCACAGTCGGCCGGCGGGATCGGCCAGCAGATCGAAGACGAAACGGCCGGCGAAATCGGCGACGAGTTCCAGGCGTTGATCCTGTTGGACGAACAGGCCGTCCTCGGTGCCGGCGTAAAGCCGGTCGCCGGCCAAGGCCAGCGCCCGCACCTTGCCGGCGATCGCCAGCGGCCATTCGTCCGTTACCTCGCCGGCGCGGACGAGCAGCACGGCGTCGGCGGCGGCGGCGTACAAAACGTCGCCGGCGGCCAGCAACCGTTGGATGGCGCGATCGGCCACCAGCACCGTCCAGGAGTCGTCGCGAAATTCGTACAAGCCGCTGTCGGTGGCCGCATACACGGCATCGTTCCCGACAGCGATGCCGTTGACGGGGTTGGGCGGTTGCTTGGAATCGCTGTAGTAACCTTCGATATCGTTGCGGAGATATTCGTCGCGCGTTTCCTGGTAGAAAGGCTCGTCGGTCACCTGGGCGACGAACTCCGCCGTCGCCGCGTCGTGATCGTCCTGATCTTCTTCGTCTTCGCAGGCGATGAGCAGGCATAACAGTCCGGCCAAGGCCAGCCGCAGGAAAATTCGAATAACCGATCCGCCGTGCATGATTCCCTCCGCGTCGGAAGCGGTCGTATCGCCGCTAATCATTGACCAGAACGCCGGGCAATTCAAGGATCCGCACCCGCACCAGACCGCGCGCCGTCGCCAGCAAAACCGTGGCCGATTCCGGATGATAATCGAGCGAGCGAATTCCCGGACCGATCTCGACGCGCGCCAGGTGCGCCCCGGTTCTCAGCCGGTGAACGGCCAGGACGCCCTCGCGCGGGCTGGCGGCAACCAGCAGCTTACGCGACCAGTCGATCCGGATGAATTCGACTCCCGGCAACAGCGGCACCTGGTTGATCCGCGCCAGATTCTGGCCGTCGATCGCCAACAGGCCGCCGGTGGCGGGCAGTGCGATGAAAACCGTGGCGTTGAGCGGATCGTAATCCCAGCCGCCCAATTCGCTTTCCAGGTCGGCGAGGCGTAGCGGGTTGCCGGACACGACGTTGACCAGGATCAGGTGACCGCCGGCGCGCCACCGGCCGTTTCCCTCGGCGACCAGCGCCAGGCTGAAGGGTTTGATGAAATCGATCCGCGACGGATCCGCGAGGGGTAGAAAGTGCTTTTGGCATTGGGAGAGGTTGGGCGGAAAGTCATTCGCCGCGCTTTGGCTCGGCGGGCATTGGTAGAAATTGTCGATTTTGCCGGCGCCGCTCAGGAACATATACCGGTCCGTCAGGGCGATGGCGGTCGCGCGGAAATCACCGTCGCCGGCGATCGAGCCGCGCGGCGCAAAACCATCGGCGGCGAACACCAACACCCGATCGAGTTTTTCTTGCTGCAGCGCCAGGGCCAGGGTGGAACGTTCGGCGTTTTGGGCCGCCAGGGCGATCGGCTCGTCCGGCGAGCGATAAAGAACGGTTTTGTCGCCGTCGGCGAGCCGGACTTGCCAGAATTCGCGCGGTGCTTTCGCCGGCAGGACGAAAGCGGAGCGGCCGTCGGCGGCGAACATCGCCTGCCGCAAAGGCTCTTCCATCCGCAGGATCAGTTGGGCGGGCCCGCTGCGCAAATCGCCGCGCCCGGCGAAGTCGGCCGGCGCCAGGAACCAGTCGGCGAAGACAAACAACGCCAGCAGCCATCCCAGCCGGTAGGCGCGGGAAAGGCGAGATTCGCGCGCCGCCGGCAGGAGCACGCCCAGATGCAGCGTCAGGACGAAAAGGATCAACGGTTCGAGGCGGACGGTGGTGTTACCCCGGTGGACAATGAACGCGATCAGCGCCAGAGCCGCCAGATCGGCCGCGACGACGAGCGACCATTTCAGGATCCGGCGATACGGGGTCGATCCCGCAAGCCGCGAAGCAAGCGCGGCGAGGATCGTCCAAACGACGGCGATCCGCAGGGAAAGCCACTTGTTGGCCAGGAAGTCCGGGTCGACGATTTGCCAGGCGGCGAGGAGGGGAAAAATTCCCCAGGCAAGACGGCCGAAATATACAACGATCGCCCGGCGGTCCGGCCGGCGAAACGGACGGACAAGCGGATCAACGGCGGCGACCAGCCAGCCGGCGGCCCAAAGGCCGGCCGCGAATAGTCCGTAGCGACGAAGCGGATCGCCGGCGGTGGGCAGGGGCGGCCAGGGAAAGCCGGCGGCGGCCGTTCCCGGCAGGCAGCAAACCGCCAGGAACAAGCCCGCGGCCAGGGACCGCGCGGCCTGCGTCGTGGCCGATTTCGGCCCGCTCAAGGCCGTCACCCCGCGCGCCGTTTACGCTTGTGGTTGTTTTGCGGCAGCACCTTGCTCAAGAACATCCCCGTAAAACTATGTTCGTCGGCCGCGACTTCCTCCGGCGTGCCGGCGGCGATCACCCGCCCGCCGTTGTCGCCGCCTTCCGGCCCCAGGTCGATGAGATAGTCCGCCGTTTTGATCACGTCCAGGTTGTGCTCGATGACGATCACGGTATTGCCGGTCTCGACCAGCCGGTTGAGGACGACGATCAACTTGGCGATATCGTCGAAGTGCAGGCCGGTGGTCGGTTCGTCGAGAATATACAACGTCCGGCCGGTGGCGCGGCGGGATAGTTCGCGGGCGAGCTTGATGCGTTGCGCCTCGCCGCCCGACAGCTTGGTGGCCTGCAGGCCGAGCGGCAGATAGCCGAGCCCGACTTCCTGGAGCGTCCGCAACTTGTCCATGATCAGCGGGAAGCTGGCCAGAAACTCGGCCGCCTGGTCCACCGTCATGTCCAGCATGTCGGCAATCGATTTCTGCTTGTACTTGACCTCGAGCGTGTCGCGGTTGTAGCGCCGGCCGTGGCACTGGTCGCAGACCACGTACACGTCGGGCAGGAAGTGCATTTCCACCTTGATCAGGCCGTCGCCCTGGCAGGATTCGCAGCGGCCGCCCTTGACGTTGAACGAGAAACGGCCGGCCTTGTAGCCGCGGACCCGCGATTCGGGCAGCTCGGCGAAGAGTTCGCGGATCGGCGTGAACAGGCCGGTGTAGGTGGCCGGGTTGCTGCGCGGCGTGCGGCCGATCGGGCTCTGGTCGATGTCGATGACCTTGTCGATGAAGTGCAGCCCACGGATTTCGCGGTGCGCCCCGGCGCGCTCCTTGCTGTGATGAAGCCGTTGCATCAGGGCCTTGTATAGGGTATCGAGGATCAGCGAGCTCTTGCCCGAGCCGGAAACGCCGGTCACGCCGATGAACAGGCCGAGCGGGAACCGCACGTCAATTCCCTTCAGGTTGTTTTCACTGGCGCCGCGGATTTCGATCCACTTGTCGTTGGGCGCGCGCCGCTTCGCCGGCGTCGGAATCTCGCGCTTGCCCGTCAGGTACTGGCCGGTGAGGCTGTGTGGGTCGGCCATGATTTCGGCCGGGGTGCCCTGCGACACGATGCGCCCGCCGTGGATGCCGGCGCCCGGCCCCAGGTCGATGACGTGATCGGCGGCGAGGATCGTTTCGCGGTCGTGCTCGACGACGATCACCGTGTTGTCCAGGTCGCGCAGGCGGCGGAGCATCTTCAGCAACCGGTCGTTGTCGCGCTGGTGCAGGCCGATCGACGGCTCGTCCAGAATGTACAAAACGCCCACCAGGCTCGAACCGACCTGCGTCGCCAGCCGGATGCGCTGGCTTTCGCCGCCCGAGAGGCTGACGCCGCCGCGGCTGAGCGCCAGGTAATCGAGGCCCACCGCCTCCAGAAAACCGAGGCGGTCGTTGATTTCCTTGAGCAGCCGGCGGGCGATTTCGGCGCGCCGCGGATCGAGCGTCAACCCGCCGAAAAAGCGCACGGCTTCGCGGATGCTCAGGTCGGATACCTCGGCGATGTTCTTGCCGCCGACGCGCACTGCGAGCGTTTCCCGCCGCAAGCGGGCGCCCTTGCATTCCGGGCAGGGGCGGACGCTCATGAAGCGCTGCAGTTCGTCGCGGATCATTTCGCTTTGCGTTTCCTGGAAGCGCCGGCGCAGGTTGCCGATGACGCCCTCGAAGCCCTTGGTGTATTCGTACCGCCGGTCTCCCTGGTCGTAGTAAAATCGGATTTCGTCGTCGCCGCTGCCCCACAGCAGCGCATCGCGGACCTTGGCCGGCAACTCGCGCCATGGCGTGTAGATCGAAAAATCGTAGTGCTTGGCGAGGCTCTCCAGCATTTGCGAAAAAAAGACCGAATGCCGGTTTTCCCACGGCAGCAGGGCGCCCTCGCGGATCGACAGGTTCGGATTGGGCACCACCATCTCCGGGTCGAATTCCATCTTGTAGCCCAGGCCGTCGCATGCCGGGCAGGCGCCGTAAGGATTGTTGAAGCTGAACAGGCGCGGCTCCAATTCGGGCAGGCTGAAGCCGCACTCGGTGCAGGCGAACCGCTCGGAATAGACGTGGACGACCGCGTCGGCCAGCGTCTCGATTTTCACCAGGCCGTCGCCGAGCTTGAGCGCCTGTTCGACCGAATCGGTGAGGCGCCGCTGGATGCCGTCCTTGATGGCCAGCCGGTCGACGAACAGGTCGATGTCGTGCTTCTTGTTCTTGTCCAGCGCGATCTCGTCTTCCAGCAGATGGACCTTGCCGTCGATTTTGACGCGGGCGAAGCCGTCCTTGCGGAACCGCTCGAGTTCCTTGCGGTACTCGCCCTTGCGGCCGCGCGCCACCGGGGCCAGCACGTGGATTTTTTTCTCGTCGCCCAGGCCCATGATCTGATCGACGATCTGCGGCACGGTCTGCGCCGCGATCGGCCGGTCGCAATTCGGGCAATGGACCTCGCCGACGCGGGAGTACAGCACGCGCAGGTAATCGTAGATTTCGGTGATGGTGCCGACGGTCGAACGCGGGTTCCGCGAGGTGGTCTTCTGCTCGATGCTGATGGCGGGCGAAAGGCCCTCGATGCTGTCCACGTCCGGCTTGCCGAGCTGTTCGAGGAACTGGCGCGCGTAGGCGGACAGGCTCTCGACGTAGCGGCGCTGGCCCTCGGCGTAGATCGTGTCGAAGGCGAGCGAACTTTTTCCCGAGCCCGACACGCCGGTGATGACCACCAGCTTGTTGCGGGGCAGGGTGACGTTGAGGTTGGCCAGGTTGTGCACCCGGGCGCCTTTGATGATCAACTGGTCGCTGCTCATGATGTCGAAACGCTCCCGGCGCGCGCGGCGAATTCGACCGCGGCGCGAATGGCGTGAAACGCGCTGCACGAATCGGCCCGGCCTTGCCAGGCGATGTCCCGGGCCGTCCCGTGATCGGGCGAGGTCCGGATGATCGGCAGGCCGAGCGTGGTGTTGACCCCGCAGGCGAAGTGCCGCTGCTTGAGCGGAATCAGGGCCTGGTCGTGGGTCGGGCACAGGATGACGTCCCAGCGGTCGGGGAAGGCGAACGCGCTGTCGGCGGGCACCGGACCCTCGGCGTCGATGCCCTCCCGGCGGGCCTGGGCGACGGCCGGCGCCAGGACGTGGATTTCCTCGGTGCCGAACAAGCCGCCTTCGCCGGCGTGCGGATTGAGGCCGCAAACCCCGAGTCGCGGTTTGGGGATGCCGAAATACCGGCTGACGTCGCGCCGCACCACCCGAAGCGTTTCCAGCACCAGGTCGGCGCGCAACAGGTCGGGCACCGCCCGAAAAGGCACGTGAACGGTGATCGGCACGACGCGCAAATCGGGGCCGAACAACAGCATTACCGGCCGGACGCAGCCGCAGAGATCGGCGATCAGTTCGGTATGCCCGGGAAACGTGACGCCGCAGGCCTGATTGGCCCGCTTGTCGATCGGCATGGTCACCATCGCCGCCGCCCGGCCGTTTCGGCAGACGGCAACCGCGGCTTCGATCGCCCGGACTTGAACCTCGCCCCGCTCGCGCAGGTGGCTGTCGTTCAAAGTCGCCGGGTCGGCCAGGCAAGCCGCCGTCTCTCCGTCCGCGGCCGGCCAGACCGGCCACCCCGAACCCTCCATCGGGCCCTCGATTTCCGGCACGACGAAGACATCGACGCCGACCAACGCGGCGGCTCGCCGCCAAACGACGGGGCTGCCCACCAGCACCACCGGTCGATCCGCCGCGGCGCCGTCTTGTAGGGCTTTCAGCGCGACTTCGGCGCCGATGCCGGCCGGGTCGCCGATCGTGACGAGGAGCGGTTTCATTCACGAACCTTTCCGCTTTGACGCACCGCGTAAAAGCAATCGAGGATTATAGCATAAAAGATTCAGATTGTCCGCAATAATTCGGGAAGGAAGGGCTCTCGCGACCGTTGAACGCGGGCCGGCGGTTTTGGGGGGCGGGTTTTTATTCGGGTTTCGCCGCGGCCGGCGCCAGCAATTTATCGGGGCTGGGAACGGCGTTGCCGGAATCGGCGGCGTCTTGATTGGCCGCCTGACCGGCGTTCTCGCCGGTGAATTTCGATTGGAGGAACAATGACACGCGGCGGTTACGGCCGTCGAGCGGGTCGACCCCGGCGAGCGGCATGCGGTCGGCCAGGGCGCGCACTTCGGTGATGCGGCCGGCGGAAACGCCGTCCTGGAGCAGAACGCGCCGGGCGGCGTTGGCGCGGTCGGCGGAAAGTTCCCAGTTGGAATAGCCCTTGTCGCCGCTGAGGAAAGGCCGCGCGTCGGTATGGCCTTCGACGGTGATGGCGTTGTCGAGCGGCGGCAGCGAGGAAATGATGGCGCCGATCGCTTTTTTCAGGTTTTCTTTCGGTTGGGCGCTGCCGATTTCAAAGAAGGTGCCCTCGCTTTTTTCCATCAGTTCGATGCGCATGCCCTGGTCGGTCATTTCGACCTTGATCGAGTCGGCCAGGTCTTTCAGTTCCTGGCTTTCCATGAATTTCTGGGTGATGCGCTGCACGGCCTTTTGCATGGCCTGCTTTTCTTGTTGGGCGTTTTGAATCGGCTCGACGTAGGACGGGCCGGAACCTTCGCCGCCGGACGGGCTGACGGTGGGAAGCTTGTCGAGCACCCCGGCGCCCTTGTTGTCGAGCAGCGAATTCTTCTGCTGGGTCATCGGGATGCCTTGCGGGTCGAGGAAATAGGCGGAGATCGATTCCTTGACTTCCGGGCTCTGGCCGAGGATCCACAAGACCATGAAGAGGGCCATCATCGCGGTGACGAAGTCGGCGTAGGCGACCTTCCAGGCGCCGCCGTGGTGACCGCCCTTCTTGATTTTTTTGATCAATTTGGGGCGGGGGCGTTTGCTTTCCTCGGCCATGCGATCCTCGCTACAGCGGCCGCGGGGGCGGCTACTTGCCGCGCACCGTGTCTTCCATCAGCTTGAACGTCGGCCGATCCGTTTCCGGAATGGCGCGGCGCGCCGATTCGCAGACCATCAGGGGGTTGGCGCCCATCGACAGGCCGATGATGCCGATTTTCGCGATGCGCATCAGCACCAGGCCGTGCATCATTTCGGATTTGACCACGTGCGCCAACGGCCCGACAAAACCATAGGACAAAAGCACGCCCAGAAAGGTTCCGACCAGCGCCGCGGCCACGTGCTTGCCGACCTCCGCGGTGTCGCCGCCGATCGAACCCATGGTGATGATGATGCCGAGCACCGCGGCCACGATGCCCAGGCCGGGAAGCGCGTCGGCGACCGTCGACAGGGCGGTGCCCGGTTCCTCGGCTTCCTCTTCGCGCGTTTCCAGGTCGACTTCGAGCATGCCCGACAATTCCTCGAATTCGATGCCGATCAGCACCAGGCGGAGCGAATCGCACATGTAGTCGAGCAGATCCTTGTGCTTCGACAGGTTCGAGAGGATCGGGCTGGAATCGGTGTTTTCGACGTGATTTTCCAGCGCGAGAATGCCCTCTTTCCGGACCAGGGTGGCCAGGTCGAAGAGCACTTTCAGCAAATTGAGGTATTGCGGCGCGCTGGATTTGCGTTTGATGCCGCCGGCGATGGCCTTGCCCATCTGTTTGATGGTCGAGCGGGGCGTGCTGATGAACAAGGAGCCGAGGGCCGCGCCGCCGATGATGATCAACTCGGCGGGCTGGTACAAAACAGCGAGGTTGCCATGGGCGAATAGATAGCCGCCGATGACGCAGATGACGACGAAAACGAGACCAAAAACGATCTGCAAAGAGGGTTACGCCCTTTCGGTTGATTTCGCTCTATTATTGTCTTTAGGGTATCCAAGTCAAGCAATTATTCCCGCTCGACTTTTCCGCTCGCACCGAACCGATATCGAATCGGTCGGAAGAATCCGGCGATTTCTTTAGTATTTTTTACCGGCGGCGTTTTTACCGCTCGCGCTCCCGCGCGATCGTCCCCCAAGACCGCCAGACTTCGGGGTGCTCGGGATTGAACGGCGGCGGATCG
Source organism: Myxococcales bacterium (assembly GCA_012517325.1). NCBI lineage: Bacteria > Pseudomonadati > Myxococcota > Myxococcia > Myxococcales > Myxococcales bacterium. The sequence continues at coordinate 27,383 of JAAYVF010000073.1, forward strand.
CGCCAGGCCGGGCTGGCCGGGGCGAATCGGGCGGTTTTCAACCGGCTGACCGCCGACAAATCCGGTCCCGAATGCTCGGCCGGCCAGCTGACGGTGTTCGTGCCGGAATTGTAAGCCAGCAGCGCGCCGCCGGAGACCTGGAACGGGGCGGCCAGGTCGACGTTGCCGTCCGGATCGATGCCCGCATAGAGGATGTGTGCGCCCTGCGTGCCCGGATAATTGACCAGATCGTCGTCCAGCAGGAAGATCGCGCCCGCGTACGGCTCCAGGTCGACCGAATCGTAACCGGCCGGCACCGTCGGAGCCGTGCCCGCGGGGAAGGACAACAGGCCGTTGAAGCTGTAGGGGCCGGAATCGTCCTGCACCCAGATGGCCAGCTCGTTCTGCAGGACCGTCGTGGGCATGTCGGAACCCCAGGCGTCGTCGATCAAGGCGGTCACCTCTTCCGGGTCGCCGTTTTCCAGGTTGAAAATGTCGGCCAGGTGATCCAGCCCGCCGAGCCGGCCGGCCAGGTAGATCCACCACAGATAGGCTTGCACGTAGCTGTCGTAATCGGCGTAGGTCCAGTGAACCAGCGACCGGCCCCGACCGATCGAGCCCGACGGATCGGACAGGTAATAATCGAGCGAATACTGGTTGATGCCGTAAACGGCGTGCACCGCGGTTTCGGCCAGTCCCTCGTCGTGGTAATCCCAATAGACGTTCTGCCAGCCGTGTTTTTCGTGATACAGCAGGTGCTGGAACTCGTGCGGGATGACGTGCACCGGCTCCAGCGAACCACCGTCGGCGTTGATGTAGATGATTTCCATTTCGTTCGAATGCAGGCCCCACATGCTCAGGGCGTCCGCGTTCGATTCGGCGTTGACGCCGAAGAAATACCCGCCGTAGTAGATCCCGCCGCTCAGGCTCAGCAGGGTGATGCGATCGTTGCCGTCGAAGTCCGGGGCGGCGATGAACAGTTCGGTCTCGATGGGATAGATCTGCTCGTCGAACGCCGCGATGGTTTCAGCGACGTCGGCGACGTTGCTGCCCTGCTCGACGTAGATCACGCAATGCTCTCCCACGCCGGCGCGGTTGGCGGTCAGTTGGTATTCGTCCTCTTCGGCGAAATCCCAGGCCCAGAAAGCGGCGGTGTCGGCCGCCGTGAATTGCGCCGTCAGAGGCGCTTTTTTAGCGGTAGGCGGGGTGACGGTCAGCGTGTACTCGACGCCCAGTTTTTGTTTGCGGGTTTGCAGGGTGACGAGCTTGGTTGGCGCGTCGTACTGCGCCTGGGTGATTTCCAGGTCGCCGTTGTCCGAGGTCACGGCGTAGAGCGCGGCCTCGCCCGCCTCGGCGCCCGGATCGGCGCTGAGCGTCACGAGGATGCTGTATTCGTTCGGCGCATTGACGCTGGCAATCGTCACGCCCGACCAGCCCGCGCCGGGAGTGGAATCGTCGTTGTCGTCGTCGCCGCTGTCGTCGTCGCCGGCCGCGTCGTCGTCATCGTCGCCGTTGCTGTCGTCGTCCGCGGAATGATCGTTGTCGTCATCGTCGTCATCGCCGGAATTGCCGCCGCAGGCGGCCAGGGCGAGGCACAGAATCAGGAGCCAGGGGAAGATGCGCTTCATGGGTGGTCCTTAAGGGTGTAAGTGGGCGAAAATTCGACGAGGCCGCCCTGGAGCGGCCTCACGATGGATTGCCTGATAAATAACCCTCATGTCGATTTGCCGAGACATCCGATCGCGTTATTCGATCATCGCCCCGGGATCCTCTTCCTGAGCCGGTTCTTCCTCGGAGGGGTAGGCTTCTCCCTCGTTGCCCAGTTCCTCCAGGGGCTCGATTTCTTCATTCTGCTGGACGTTCTCTTCGCCGGGGTTCTGCCTGCCGTGCAGATTGCGGTTGGGACCCAACGGCCGGCCGATCGGGCTTTTGCGCCCGGGGCGGGTGGGCCGGGTCAGTTCGCCTTCCTCGCCGCCTTGTTGTTCCTGGCCGCCGCGTTGTTGCAACGCCTGGCGGCGGCGGGCCAACCGCTCCTCGCGGCGCTTCTTCGCGGCTTCGCGGCGTTCCTCGGGCGTCTTGCGGATCTGGCGGGTGGAGGCGCCGGCCGCCCCCTTCTCTTCCGTCGGATTTGGTTGGCCGGGCTTCACGGCGCGCCGCTGTTGGGCGGGCGTCGCGGTTTTTTCCTCAGAGGCGGTCAGGGTCAGTTTCGGGCGCGTCAGGTTGGCCATTCGCGGACCGGGCATTTGAAAATAGGACCAGGAGGCGAACAAGAAGATCGCCAACCCGCCGGCCAGGAAGGCATTCCGCCACCGGCCGGTCAACAACGCCTGCAATTTTTTTAGTCGATTCATGTTCATAGTCTAACCCACCTGGCTATCAGACAACAAGAACGCCCATTTGGTTACATCAGTGGCGCAAAACCGAGCCGGCCAAAGCGTTTCTGTCGTACCGATCACCGTCCACCACGATCTTTCCATTGATGGCCACCAGGTGGATGCCGTCCGGGTTGCGACGCGGCTCCTGGAAAGTCGAGTGGGTGCGGATCGTCTTCAGGTCGAAGAGCACCAGGTCGGCGAAATAGCCGGGCTTCAGGTAGCCACGGCGTTCGATGCCGAGGGAATCCGCCGACAAGCCGGTGCATTTGCGGACGCCGGCTTCGAGAGAAATCACTTTTGTTTCGCGCACATAGCGCTGGAAAAACTTCGGGTAGCAGTCGTAGAACAAGTGGCTGGGCCGGCCGAAACCCATCAGGATCGAATCGGTGACGATGGAGACGTTCGGGTCTTTCATCGAGGTGACGACGCTGGTTTCCATCAGGTCGTCGCCCGGATAGGTCAGCGTTTCGAAGACCAACACCCGGCCGTTTTCCTGCAACAACAATTCGCAGGCGGCGTCGAAGGGGTGCATTTTCCACATTTTGCCGATTTCGATCAGGTTCTTGCCTTCCAGGTGGCGATTTTTTTCGCTGGGCACGCTCATCACCGAAACGCTGCCCCAGCCCATGATTTTGAAGAAATTCATCGACCAGGTGTCGTTGCGATCGTGCGGCCAGGCGAAGGTGTCGCCCTTTTCGATGTCGCGCAGCATCCGGCGGCGCGCTTTTTTGTCGCGCAACCGGCCGAGAATCTCGTCGATGTTCTTGCCTTCCAAGGCCCACGGCGGGAAGAAGGCGATCAGGTGCGTGAACCCGGCGCTGGTCGGCATGGCGTCCACGTGAACGCGGGCTTTTCCGGCGCGGCGCAGCCGATCGATGTTGTGCAACACCCGCGAGGCGGCCGAATCGGACGGCACCGGGAACTTGACCCGCTCGTAGACCTTGCTGGTCACCTGGATCAGCGCCCGGAACGCGGCGTTGAGCGCCGGGCCGAAATCGGGCAGCCAGAACAGGTGGCTGATCTGCACCGGCACCTCGGCTTCCTGGGAAACGGTCACCGCTTCCTGCACGGCCTGGTCCAGCGTCGCGGAGTACGAACGCAGGTGGCTGGTGAAGCAGGCGCCGTGACGCGACACCACGCGCGCCAGATCGACCAGTTCGCCGGTGTCGGATTGGCTGCCGGGGAAATATTGCAAGCCGGTGGACAGGCCGAGCGCGCCTTCGCCCAGGGCCTGGTCGAGCCAGCGGCACATGCGGCCGATCTCGTCGCGCGTCGCGTGGCGGGTGGCCGGGCCGACGGCCGACAGGCGCAGAATGCCGTGGGGCGCCAGCAAGCCGGCGTTGATCGGGACGCCCTTCCGGTCCAGGAAGTTCATGAATTCGGCCATGGACGACCATTTGATGTAGGGACGCAGTCGGTCGGCCGTGAAGGCGTACATGAAGGCGTCGATGAAGTCGTTGTTTTCCGTATCCGGCAACGGCGCCATGCCCAGGCCGCAGTTGCCGCCGACGAACGTCGTGATGCCCTGGCGGATCAGCGGCTCGAACAGGTCGGGCGCGGCGTCGCGGAACAGCACGAGATCGCCGTGGGAATGGATGTCGATGAAACCGGGGCACAGCACGAGACCGTCGGCGTCGACGACCCGCGCGGCCGTGGCGCCGGTCAGCTTGCCGATCGCGGCGATCCGGTCTTTTTGGACGGCGACGTCGGCGACGTAGGGCAGGTGGCCGCTGCCGTCGACAACGGTGGCGCGCTGGAACAGGATGTCGAATTCCATGGTGGTTCCTTAAAGGCTAGGAAAGTTGGTTGACGACCTTCTGAATGGCATGCATCACGATTTGCCCGTCTTCCGGCGTCAGCACGCCCAGCGCCGTCTTGGCGACCAGGTCGAAGATCGAATAATGGGCTTTGATCGCCGCCCGGCCGGTGCGGGTCAGGGTGAGCAGAATCGCCCGCCGGTCGTGCGGATCGGTTTTCCGCGCCAGGAGCTTGCGGCCGACCATCTTGTCCGCGGTCCAACTGACCGTCGAAAGCGGCAGGTTCACTTGTTGCGCCAGTTCCTTGACGCGCGTGGGACCGTGTTCCTCCACCACGAGCAGCAAGCCCAGTTCCTTCGGCGTCACCTGCAGCATTTCGTCGTGAAAGACGTCGACGTGGCGGTAGATTTCGCGCAAGGCCCGCGCCAATTGCTCGGCCAAGGGAGTTTCCAAAACAGACCTCCATCGTTTCGTCGCCGCCGGGGTCCGAACGAAAGCGCCCTCCCTGGCGGCGTCCGGTCTAGCGGCGTTTGGTTCGGGTCGTCCTTTCCGGTTTCGCCATCTCGCCCCAGCCGCGCGAGATCGCCCGCCAGGAGTTGCCGTACAGGATGGCGTCGACTTCTTCCCGGGAGAATTCGCGGCTCATGGCGTCCGCGAGGCGCGGCAGGTGCGACGGGTTGTAACAGTCTTTGAAGGGATGCGTCAAACCGTCGAAGTCGGTGCCGATGCCCAGGCAGGAAACGTCGCCCACGAGGTCTTTGACGTAGCGCATGATGTCGATCAACAGGGGGATGCCGATGTTGTCGTCCTTGTAGCGGGCCACGGCGTCGACCAGCAAGCGCTTGGAAATGATCAGGCCGATGACGCCGCCCAGGCGGTGGACGCGTTTGATCTCTTCGTCGGCGAGGTTGTATTCGTGGTCGTGCCACTTTTTCAGGCCGACGTGCGAAACGATCACCGGCCGGTGGTATTCCTCGCACAAATCGTAAACCCGGTGCCGCGCTTCTTCCTGGACGTGCGAGAGGTCGCACAACATGCCGATCGACAGCATCTCGCGGACGAGTTTTTCGCCCAGGTCGTTCTTCTCGCCGAATTTCCAGTCGGCCCGTTTCATTTCGAACAGCAGGTCGTCGCGTCCCGCGACCACCTTGCCGTTTTTCTTTTTCGGGATCATTTCCACGGCGTCGGTCTGCGGCACGAACGGATTGTCCCAGAAGTGGGCGAGGGTCAGCATGACCACGCCGCGCTCCTTCAGGTAGTGCAGGCGCGAGCGGGTGCGCTCCCAGAAAGCGTCCGGCGAGAGCCCCTCGGCTTCGGGATCGCCGAAGACGTGCGCCCCCTCGACGGCGTGGATGACCGCGATTTCCTTTTCGCCGAGCAGGGAGATGTCCTGCGGCGAACGCGCCAGGCGCAGTTTGGGATCGTCGCCGAACACGAGGTAATTGGTGTTGCGAATCGCCTTTTCCAGGCCGTTCATCTGGGCGATGAGCGTGTTCCAGGGCTCGGCGGCGCGCATCTTGTGGTAGTGATAGGGTGCGACCGACCAGAGCAGGGCGCGCGAGAACCAGCGAATCCCCTGTTTCAAGAACCCTTGCTCGACGATGTAATGCGTATTGAACAGGATCTTCACCGGGCTGCGTTTCAAATTAATGTACTGATATTCGAGCGATAGCGGGTTCCAGACGCCGTTGGTGTAAGTGTAGGCGTGGAAGCTGTTGGGCAGAAACGGGAGGTTCGCGATTTTTAAATAGGGGTGGGCGTGGAGATCGATCATCCGCATGGTGCTGTCGCCTTTCTTGTTGTCGTCGCCCGACGAAAATGTTCCGGTCCGCCCCAAAAACATCCAACCTTTAGACATTCCAAAAGTTAGACCATTTTTGTCCGTTTGTCAAACCCGCGGGGAAGCAAACGGGGTACTGCGATGAAATTCCAAAAGCGCGGGAAATGGATGGATTTGCGCTCTATCGGCGGATTTTTTTTGTTGTTACAATGCCGCGTCATTTTTCCAGGAGGACCGTCATGTCGTCTCGCCGTTCGTCTTTCCCCATGCTGCTTCTGGCGCTGCTCGCCCTGGCAATGCCGGCGGTCGCCGCCGAACACATGTATGCCGTATCGCCGGGCCAACCCGCGCGGGTCGATCTCGTCGAGCGCGGCGCCGAACGCCTCGTGGCGCGCGTCGCCCTGCCGGAATTGCAATGGGGCGAGGCGGAGGCCGGCGGCGAGACCTGGGATGTCGTCGCGGTCGATAACCTCGGCACGACCAGCCGGGTCGGCGCGCCGATGCTGCCGGTGCTGACGCGCCTGGTGGCCGTGGACGCCGCCGAGGGGATCGCGGTCCGCCTGGCCGCGACGGAAACCGAAACCGTCGCCGGCGTGCGCGTGCTGCCGTTCCAGCCCAAGGTGGACCGCAACGCCGTCACCCTGCCGCCGTTCGCCATCGACGAAGACATTTACGCCTATGACGAATGGTGGCCGAGCCAAACCCTGACGACCGATAAACCGATCATCATTCACGGCCGCCGGTACGTTCCGGTTCACTACTATCCGGTGCAGTACAACCCGGTGCGCGAATCCATCCGGGTCAGCCGGACGGCCGCGCTGGAAATCACCGGCGGGCTCCGTAACGCGGAAAACCGCCTGACGCGCGCCTTGCCGCCGAGCACCGCGTTCGCGCCGCTGACCGCCGATTGGACGTGGAGCTTCGACCGCAAGGGCGATCCGCAGGGGAACTGGATACCGCAAGACGGCGCGATCCTGGTCATCGTTTACGACAATTTCCTCGCCGGGACGCAGCCGTACATCGACTGGAAAACCCGCAAGGGCCTGCCGGTCGAGGTGGTGAAGACCAGCGAACTGACCGGCGCCGGGCAGGACGCGATGGCGATCAAGCAAATGCTCTATCAGCGTTATCACAACGCCGACCTACCGCCGCTCGATTACGTGCTGATCGTCGGCGACTACGAACAGGTGACGACGCTGTTCGGCCTTTACGGTTGCAGTTCCGATTCCAAATACGTGACGCTCGACGGCGACGATTACTTCCCCGACACGATCATCGGCCGCCTGTCGGTCAAGAACATCCAGCAACTCGCCAACGCCGTCAACAAAATGGTCAATTACGAAAGCGCCCCGAACCTGACCGACACGAGTTGGTACCTGAAGGGCCTGACCGTCTCGAGTTCCGAATCGCAGGACAACCAGAACGCCTCGTTCGTCGGCGACATCCTGGAAAACGAAGCCGGCTTCAACAAAGTCGACTATTTCTTCATTTCGAACGGCAACAGCACGCGGGCCAACGTCAACGCCGCGCTGAACGACGGCCGGAGCTGGCTGGCGTACTTCGGCCACGGCGCCGCCACGAGTTGGGCGAGCATCGTCCCGAATTACACCAACCAGGACGTGATCGGGCTGGCCAACACCGATAAGTTGCCGGTCATCACCGACATCGCCTGCGACAACGCCCATTTCGACATGACGGCCGACTGTTTCGCCGAGGTCTGGATCAAGAACGACGAGCATACCGGCGCGGCGGGCATCTTCGCCGCCAGCCGCAACACGCCCTTCGGCTGGACCGACCAGCTCGGCCGCGGCGTGGCGGTCGGTCACTTCCGCCAGGGCTACCTGACCTTCGGCGCCGCCAGCTACTTCGGTAAGATTTACATGTATCACTTCTATCCCGAGAGCGCGGGCGGCACGACCGAGGAAGTGATGCAGCACTACCTCGTGTTCGGCGACCCCGAACTCAATATCTGGTCCGACGTGCCGGTGCTGCCCGACGTCGAACGGCCGGCGGAAATCGAATTGGGCGCGACCGGTCCCTTAACAATTCGCGTCACCATCAATGGCGCGCCGCTGGCGAACGCGCTGGTGCACGTCTGGCGCGACGAGGAATGGAGCTTCGCCAAGCGCACCGACGCGACCGGCCAGGTGAATCTCGTGCTCGATCCGTCGCTCGACCTGGGCGCGCTGCAGGTGCTGATCACCGGCCCGAACGCTTTGCCCTATGAGGACGAAATCGAGATCGTGCCGGCCGGCGCCGACGACGACGCTGCCGACGACGACGCCGCCGATGACGACGCGGCCGACGACGACGCGACCGACGACGACGCCGCCGATGACGACGCGGCCGATGACGATGCCGGCGGCGACGACGATGACGACGACGACAGTTCCGGCGGGTGCAACTGATCGCCGGCCGTTTTCGCGATTGAGTCAAACGAATTTGCGCGGGCGGGAGCGATCCCGCCCGTCTTGTTTCCGGCGTGGAGTTGGTGAAGGATAGCGCATGCTTTTCCCGAGCCGTGAGTTCCTGTTTTACTTCCTGCCGATTCTGCTCGCGGTGTATTACCTGATTCCCAATCGCGCGCGGCGCCTTTGGCTGGCCGTCGGCAGTTACTTTTTCTACGGCTGGTGGAACCCGCGTTACATCCCGTTGCTGCTGGTTTCGACGCTGCTCAATTATTACGCGGCGATGGCCATCGCGCGCCTGGGCGATCGGCCGTTGCGACGGACGATTTACGTGGCGGCGATCGTCGCCAACCTGGGGCTGCTGGGCTTTTTCAAGTACTTCATGTTCGCCAACCGCTCGCTGGCCGAACTGTTCGGGCTGGTGGGCGCGACCTATCCCGAGTCGCTGTTGCGGATCGAGGTGCTGCTGCCGATCGGCATCAGCTTCTTCACGTTCCAAGCGATGTCCTACACCATCGACGTGTACCGGGGCAAAGTGGGAACGGCAGCCGGGTTGATCGATTTCGCCTGTTTCAAATCGCTGTTTCCGCAACTGATCGCCGGGCCGATCGTCCGCTACACCGACCTGGCGGATCAACTGCGACACCCCCGTTTTTCGTGGCGGCGCACTTACGCCGGCCTGACGTTTTTCATTCTCGGGCTGGCGAAAAAGGTTTTGCTAGCCGACAACATCTCGCCGCTGGTGAATCGTTTTTTCGACGCGACGGACCTGGCCGGCTTCGGCGCGGTGGACGCGATCACCGCGACGATCGCCTACAGCCTGCAGATCTATTTCGACTTTTCCGGCTATTCCGACATGGCGGTGGGCCTGGGCTATTTCCTGGGCTACCAATTCCCGCAGAATTTCAATTCGCCCTACAAATCGGTCGATATCAGCGAATTCTGGCGCCGCTGGCACATGACCCTCTCTTACTTTTTGCGCGACTATCTCTACATCGCACTAGGCGGATCGCGCGGCGGCCGCTGGCGTACCTACCGCAACCTGGCGCTGACCATGCTGCTGGGCGGCTTGTGGCACGGCGCCAACTGGACGTTCGTCGTCTGGGGCGCCTGGCACGGCGCCTGGCTGGTGATCGAGCGCCTGGCAGGTAAACGCTATCCGTTGCGTCACGCGCCGCGCGTCGTCCGGATCGGCGTCACTTACGGATTGGCCTGTCTGGGCTGGATTTTCTTCCGCGCCAAGGATTTGAGCACGGCGCTGGCGGTCTTCGGCAAGCTGGGCGACTGGCGCGGCGGCGGCATCCTGCTGACGGCGGCCGAAAATCGTCTGCCGCTGCTCATGTCCGTGCTGGGTCTGGTGCTGGTGTTCGGACTGCGCAATACCTGGGAGCTGAAACAGGAAGCCGGCGTCCCGAGAACCCTCGGGCTGATCGCGCTTTTCCTGCTGTGCCTGGTGTTTCTCTTCGGCATGGTGACGCATCCGTTTTTGTATTTTCAGTTTTAACGAGGGCGCGACGAGATGGACGGCGAATTGAACCTACGGCAAACCAGGCGGCTCCGGCGGCACAGCGGGGTCATCCTGGCCGTCTGGCTGCTTTTGCTGGCGATCCAGCAGTTGTCGCCGTTTTTCCTCTCCGAGCGCTTTTTCTGCTTCCGCGAGTGGGAATGCGTGGTGGCCAACGACCGGCCATTCAAACCCTGGGTCCGGTGGCAGGGCATTTCCTACGGCGACCTGGCCAACACCGCCGGCGTGCCGCAGCTCAAGCATTTTCACCCGGAGTCCTTTACCGCCGACGAGTACGGTTTCCGCAATCCGCCGGGCCAGTACGCCAAAGGGCCGCAAGTGGTGATCGTCGGCGATTCGTTCGCCGCCGGTTCGCAGTTGTCGGACGACGAGGTGCTGCCGGCCCTGATCGAAAAGGAACTGGGCATTCCGGCCTACAACTACGCCAACAACAAACTCCCCTCGTACTTCGGCGACCGGCGGTTCATCGCGCGGCCGCCGCGCGTGGTGCTCGCTTTTCACGTCGAACGCGAAACCGACCCGGCGCTGTTTCAAATCCCCGACGATCTGCAACCGTTCGATCCCGTCCGTTTCGCCTCGTTCGACGACTACCGGCAACGGACCGGCGGCGGCACCGATCGGCGGCTGCGGGCGCTGGTCAAGGCGATCCGGCGCGACAATCTTTTCGGTTGGGTCGGCGAACGGTTGCTGAAGGGCGGCCTCTGGTCGCTCGGCCTTTACGCGCTGCCGGAGCAGATTTTCTATTACCAGCCGCGGACCGGGTACCTGTTTTCGGAAAAGGGCGGCCGGGCCCATCTGGATTTGTCGAAACTGCTCGGCAAGATCGAGCCGACCGTCGCGGCTTTGCGGGACGCGAAGGAAAAACTGGCGGCGCGCGGCACCCGGCTCATCGTGCTGATCGCCCCCGACAAGGAAACCGTTTACCACGATCAAATCCCGGCGCTGCGCGATAAAAACGTCGGCGAATTCCTCGCGCGGTTCAACGCCGCGCTCGACGCGGCGGGGGTCGAAAACCTCCCGGTGCTGCCGTTGTTCGCCGCCGATCGCGCCGCGCATCCGGACGAGGATTTGTATTTCCCCGACGACACCCACCTGACCGCGCGGGGCCAGCGGGTCATTTTCGACGCCCTGCGCGACCGACTGGCCGCCGGCGGCGCCGCGGAAACCAAATAGCCACAACCTTTTGGTTGACAGAGCGGCCCGCGACACCCTAGGTTTAGGGGTGTCAATCAACCTTCGCCAAACATAGGTGCAGGCAATGGAACTACCGTCGGCGCTCGAACCGGTCAAATCGCATATCGAAGCCAAATACCCGCTGCTTTACTTGCTGACGTGGGAAGAGGCGCGGGTCTGCGGCCATCTGATGTTGCTCACGACGGAACTCAAACCGCCGCGCCTGATGTATTTCTGGTCGGTGACCGAGGGTTACTCGGGCCAGGCGGAAGGGCAGCCGGTCGCGATGAACGATCCGCTGGCGGCGATCGACTACGCCATCGAGACGACCGAATCCGCGCTGTTCGTTTTGAAGGATTTTCACCCCTACCTGCGCGACGATCACCGGGTGATCCGGCGCTTGCGCGACGCCTACCAGGCGCTGCAGGGCACGGGCAAGACGCTCATCCTGCTCGGGCCGATCCTGAGCGTTCCCACCGAACTGGAAAAAGAAATCACCGTCCTCGATTACCCGCTGCCGGATTTCCTCGAGGCCAACCAGATCCTCGTCGACGTCGTCGAGGCCGAACAACCCGGAGCGCTGACCCAGCTCGACGCCCGACAGAGCGAGGCGCTGGTCCGCGTTTTTCTCGGGCTGACCGCCGATGAAATCGCCGCGGTCGCGCGCAAGGTCATCTCGCGCCGCAAATCGTTTTCCGTCAATGCGATGGAGGAGGTGATCGAGGAAAAGCGGAACATCCTGCGCAAGTCGGAGATCCTCGAATTCATCATCAACAAGGTGCGGATTCGCCAGGTGGGCGGCCTGAAGAACTTCAAGCGTTGGGCGAAACTGCGCGCCAACGGCTTCACCAAGGAAGCGCGCGAGTTCGGGCTGCCGGTGCCCAAGGGCGTGCTGATCACCGGCATCTCGGGCTGCGGCAAGAGCCTGGTCATTCAGGCCCTGGCCGATCTGTGGCACCTGCCGCTCCTACGGCTCGACATGGGGCGCGTGTTTTCGGGGTTCGCCGGGACGCCGGAGGAAAGCCTGCGGCGGGCGATCCTGACCGTCGAAGCGGTGGCGCCGGCGGTGCTGTGGATCGACGAGATCGAAATGGGCGTCAGCGTGTTTTCCGATTCGATCCAATCCGGTTCGACCAGCCGCATCTTCGCCTCGTTCCTGACCTGGATGCAGGAAAAGAAAGCGCCGGTGTTCATCGCCGCCACGGCCAACGACATCGACCGTCTGCCGCCGGAATTCATCCGTAAGGGGCGGTTCGACGAGGTGTTTTTCGTCGATCTGCCCAAGTCGGAGGAGCGCGCCGAGATCGTGCGCATTCACCTGGAAAAGCGGGGTAAGCGGGCCAGCGACGTCAGCATCGAGGGCCTGGTGAAGAGCACCGAAGGGTACACCGGCGCGGAAATCGAACAGGCCATCATCACCGCGCTGTTCGAGGCGTTCGGCCAGAGTCGCGAAATGGAGATCAACGACATCTACCGCGCGCTCGGCAACATGGTGCCGCTGTCGGTGACGATGAAGGAACAGATTACCAAACAGAAACGCTGGGCCGACAACCGCGCCGTCCGCGCCAACTAATCCGGCCGCGCCGCGCCGCGCCGGCGATAGAGCAGGCCGGCCAGCGCCGCCCGCGTCAATTGCGTCAGCAGCGTGACCACCACCGCCCCCGAAGCCACCGCCTTTTCGTCGTAACCCAGCAGGGTGATCACCATCGTATAGCCGATCGCGCCCACGCCGATGCCGCCCGGAATGAAACTGGCGATCGACGCGACGCAGGCGAAGAGGGTCGCCGTGGCGCTGTCGAGATAGCCGAGTTCCGGTAGAAAGGCGCGGATGACCAGGTAGCCGGTGGCGATGTCGAACATCCAGGAGGCGAAGGTCAAACAAAGGTTCGGCGCCAAGACGCCCCTGCGGCGCAGCGGCGTCAGGGCTTGTTGAAACGAGCGCAAGAGCGCCGTCAGCCGGGCGCTGATTCGGCCGGGCCGCTTTTCCAGCCGGGCGACGGCCCACGGCAACCGCGCCAGAACGATCAGCAGCGCGAGTAGCGCCCCCGTCACGATCGCGGCGGCCGCGAAGCCCGCGTGCCGGTAGGCGGCCGACGCGGCGGGCACGAGGCGGCCCAGGTTCCAGGCCGCCAGGCAGAACAGGCTCAGGATCGCGACCACGTCCAGCAAGCGATCGACGACCACGATCGCCAGGCTCGTCGCCGCCGGGACGCGGTACTCGGCCAGCCAGATCGGCGCCAGCATTTCGCCGCCGCGGGCCGGCGTCAGGTTGCCGAGAAACGCGTTGAGGACGTAAGCGCGGAGGCAGGCGAAATAGGGCACGCGGTGCTCCGTCGCGCGGAGAAAGATCCGCCACTTGAGCGCGCGGACGAAAATGCCGCCCGCGAACACCAGCGCCACCGCCACGATCGGCGGCTTGGCCGCCTGCCGCCAGGCAAGCCACAGGCGCTCCGGGCCGATCCGCGCGATCAACAACGCCAACAGCGCAAAACCCAGCAGCAACAGCACGTACGGCAAACGGCGCGGTCGGCGGACGGCGGACGGTTCGTGCAGGCGGCTTCTCCTTAATGGCGTTGGGTTTGCTCGGCGGCCTATGATAGCATGAGCGCCGAAATTTTCTCCCAGGGAAAAATGAACCGGAAACAAGTCGCCTTCTGGATTTTCCTGCTGGCGTTGCTGACCGCGCCGACCTGGTTCTATCCCTATTTCCCCCGCTTCGATTCCGGCGCCTACCTGATGGGCATCCGCTGCCTCGCCGCCGGGCAATGGCCGAAAGTGCTTTCGCATCCGCTGCAACCGCCGGCCACTTATCCGCCGGTGACGATGCTGTTGCTGGCGCCGGTCCACCGCCTGTTCGGCGGCAACACCGTCGCCTTGCGCCTGGCCTTGTCGGCCTGCTGGTTGCTGGCGGTCGGGCTGATCTTCCGGTGGTGGGATCGCGAGCCACCGCTGCGGCGCGTCTGGTTGGCGGTGCTGGCGGGCTCGGGCTCGGTCTGGCTTTATTGCGGGCGGATTCAAAGCGAGATTCCCTACCTGCTGATTTCGGTCGCGGCGCTGGCGGCGCTGGACCGCTGGAAACGCGCTGAACGGTTTTGGGGAGGCGGGTGGGGGCCGGCAGCACTGGCGCTGGTCGCGCTGGCGGGGCTGACACGGCAGATCGGCCTGATGCTGGCCGCCGGCGGCGCGATTTATCTGTCGTTCGACCAGCGGCGCTGGAAGCGCGGCCTGGCGGCGGGAGCGCTGCTTCTGGCGATCGGCCTGACGCCGGGCGTGGCGCTGTATTCGGTCACTCAGCCGGGGCAGTTTTCACCGGAGAAAAGCAGCCTGATGCGGCGCGACGGCTGGAACCCGGAAAAAGGCCAGATCCGCCCGGCCTCGCGCGAACTGCTGGGGCGCCTCAAGAGCAACGTGGCCGAATCGCTGACACTGGCGCCGGCCTCGCTGTTCGTGCGGGACTTCGCGCCGGCGACGCGCGTCGGACGCTGGTCGCTGTTGCCGCTTTCGCTGCTGCTGGTCATCGGCTATTTCCGGCGCTGGCGAAGCGAGCCGGCGGCGGCGGAATTTTATCTGCCGTGCTACCTGGCGTTGTTGTGGATCACGCCCTGGTTGGTGGAAACGCGGTTTTTCACCGTGCTCGTCCCGTGGCTCGTCTTGTATTTGTACGAGGGGACCGAATGGTTGGCGTTGCGGGTCGCGCGCCGCGAGCCGGTGGCGCGGCATTTCGCCACGGCGGTCGTCCTGCTGCTGGCGGGCGTCAACCTCGTTTCGATCGGGCAGTATCGGTTCGTCGATCGGTGGAGTCTGATTCAAAACGACGAAGCCGAGGCGTACCAGTTGTACGCCAATTGGCTCGATCCGCGGGATGTCGTTTTGACGCACGACCCATTTGCCTTTTTCATGATGACCGGCATCCGCGCGATGAGCTACACGGCCGGCGAGCAAAAGTACCAACCGCCTTATCGGCTGCCCGCGTACCTGCAAAACGGCGGCCGGGTGAACGCGATTTTGTATCCGGACGCCGACGCGGAAGCCGTGAAAAAGTTGCTACAAGCCCAGGGCTGGGAGGTGAAAAATCCGCAGTCGCAAAAGCACTGGAATTTCGGTCGATTGGACCAGCAGAAACCGCTTTAGAAAATTTCCCCGGCAGCCGATAACTCTTTGAGTCAGAATATTGCATTGAATTTTATTTTGGCAGGCGCGATGCAGCAAAATCTCCGGATCCAGGTCGTTTCGGAAGGCAATCTTGCCCAGCGGTTGTTATGCCGTTCCCTCGAAAAACAAAACGGCGTCGAGCTGGAAAAAACCACTTTGCGAATCGAGGATTTGAAGAATCTGACGGAAGACCAGCGTCCCGATTTGTTCGTGGTCAGCTTCAACAGCCAGCGGGAAGAATTGACGGCCGTCATTCAAATCTGCAAAGGAATGGACCATCCGGCACTGGTGTTTTCTTCGTTGTTGCCCGACCCGGATTACGTGGTGAAATTAAAGCAATTAGGGGCGTTCGAAGTTATTGAAAAGACGGCGCCCGACAATGCCGGAGATAGTTATTATCGCTATTTGGGAACCAAAATCAGCGTTTTATCGCAGGGCGCGGTCACACAATGGAAGCGAAAAAGCGCCAAACCGCAAATTGTCGCCCATATGTCCAACTCCAATAAATTGCCCCTGACCGGCATTCCGGCCAAAATCGTCGTCGCGATCGGTCTGGAAGGGCAGAATTCCCTGCCGCTGGTCAAGCTGCTGCATGATATGAACCGCCTGCCGGACATCGCTTTTGTGGTCGCGCATCGGATTACCGACGAACGGCTGCTGAAAAAGTGGGCTTCCGAGCTCAACGAACAAAGCGGTTATCACGTGGCCGTCGCCGGTCACGGGTCGCCGGTCTACGAAAACAGCGTCCTGCTCGCGCCGGTCGGCAAGGTCTTGATGGTGCACGGGAAAAAGGCGGCGCTGGACGAAGCCGACGAAAAAGACTCGGACCAGTTGTTCGATTTTCTGTTCGATTCGGCGGGCTCGTGCTACCACGACCGGTCGGTGGGCGCGATCATCGGCGGCTTGCCGCAAAACGGCCACGAGGGCATGGAAAAAATGCGCTCGTTCGGCGGCGTCAGTTTTCATGAGATACCCGACAATGAAAAGCCGACTCATTTCAGCAACAACCGGCGGATGCCGTTTCCCTTGTTGGTGCTGATGCTGCGCCGTCATCTCCAGCAACTGAAGCAGTAAGCGCCACCCCCCTTTCGACCGGCGAAATGTCGATTGACAGCCGGGCCGTCGCCGGATAAAAAACCTGACACCTTCCACGCAATCGAAAGGTAAAGCCATGGTCGACGTCAGCCGTTTCAAGACGATTTATACCGGTTCGGTGAAGAATTTGCGGGCGAAAATCCGGCCCACGAAAAGCAATCCGGGCGTGTACCTGTTCGAGTTCACCGACGACTTTTCCATCTTCGATTACGGCAAGATGCCCGACTCGATTCCCGGCAAGGGCGCGGCGATGGCGATCTGTTCCGCCTACTTCTTCGAACGCGCGGCCAGCGCCGAGGCCTGGCGCGAACTGGCCAAATCCACCGCCTGGTCGAAGATCAAGGACAAGGAACTGCGCGAGTCCCTGCTCAACAGCAAGGCGATTCAGTTGCTGCAGAAAAAGGGCATGCCCACCCACTACCGCGGCATCGTCAACCAGGACGGCAAGACCGTCAGCCTCGACCGGCTGAAGGAACCCAGCAACGTCATCGAGGTCAATTCGGTCAACATCCTACACCCCGACCCCATGCTGTTCGGCGCCCGGCGGATCTGGAACTACAACCACGTCCACACCGGCCTGACCAACTACCTCGTGCCGCTCGAATGCGTGTTCCGTTTCGGCATGCCGGCGGGCAGCAGCCTGCTGTCGCGCCTGGAGAAAAACCCGCACTACCACCTGGATCTGGGTTTGAAGCAGAAGCCGGAAGGCGGCGGCATGCTGCCGCGCCCGGTCGTCGAGCTGTTTTCGAAGCTCGAACCGGCCGACCGCCTGCTCGGCAACGAACTGGCGCTCAACATTTCCGGCCTGGTGAACGAAGACTTTTTGCTCGTCTATCACTACACCCTGTTGCTGGCGATTTTCCTCCAGCACGAATTCGCCAAGGCGCGGGTGACCCTGTGGGACGGCAAATTCGAGTTCGTCCACCTCGATCAGATCGCGCTGGGCGACACCATCACCCACGACGAACTGCGCCTGACGATGAAGGGCATTCAGCTTTCCAAAGAGCCGGTGCGCCAGTATTACCGCAAGTACGCGCCCGAGTTCGTGGCCGCGATGGACAAGGCGAAAAAGATCGCCGAGAAGATCGACCGACCGCTGGCGCGCATCGTCAACGAAGACCTCAAGACGCCGCCCCCGCGGATGGACACGACCTTCCACGCCGCGGTCAGCGAGATGTACATCGGCCTGACCGAGGCGTTGTGCAAAACCGGCCTGTTCGGCGCGGCGCCCTCGCTGGGCAAGGTGATGAAGGCCTACCAGAAATACGGAATCGCCTGATGGCCGACGGCCCGAGCAACCGTTTCGCGGAACTGGATCTCTCGATCGACCGCGACGGACTGTGGCGGCACCAGGGCGAGGAGATCACCCATCCGGGTCTGCTGGCGGCCTTGTACAACGCGCTGCAACGGATCGACGGCGACTGGTTCGTCTGCGCCGAAAACCTCAAGGTGCCGGTGAAGGTGGCCGACTGCCCCTACGTGGTGCTGTCGGTGCGCCATTACGAAGACCGGATCGAGCTTTTGCTGACCGACGGCCGGCACGTCGCGCTGGACCCCGCAACGCTGACCGTCGACCGGGAAAACGTGCCGCGTTGCGCGATCGCCCCGACCGGCCGGCCGGTTCGTTTTTCGCGGACGGCCTGGCTGCAACTGGCCGAGGCGATCGAGGAAAACGCCGACGGCTCGTATACCCTGGTCGCCGGCGGGCGCCGGCATCCGCTTCGTTTCACGGCTTGAACGGCGCCGCGCGCCTTTTTTCCGCGGACGGCCTCACCACCGTTGTTCGGAATACTCGACGAAGCCGATCAGGTCGTCGACCTGGACGACGGTGCCGTCGTCCTTGATCATGGTGCCGGAAAAGCGGCCGTAAACCTTGTCGACCAGCATCCCCAGGTCCAGAACCATCAGGCCGATCGTTTGATAGTAGAAGGGCGTCAGCGTCAAATCGAAGGTGCCGTTGTCGCTGTCGATCCGCATCGGTTCCATCATGGCGTTGATGTCGTAATCGAAATAGACGTGATACAGCTTGTGCAGGACGCCGTCCATTTTCATGGCGTTGGCCGTGCCCAGTTCGCTTTCCCCCATGCCGTCGCCGATATTGAAGCCGACCAGTTCGCCGTCGACGTATCCGGCCGCGACGCCCCAATGCCACTTGGTGACGTGGGGAATGACGCCGCGCACCCAGTCCAGGTAACCGAACGAATCGGCCGGATCGAAGGTGTAGGTCTTGCCGTCCACCGTCACCGACCCGGACGCCAGCATGCCGACGATCTTGTTTTCGTAGAAGAAGGTGCCCTCGCGGTTATACGGCGCGGCGGCGGCCACGTCCTCCTCGTTCGGATCCTGGGTCAACGAGATTTCCGCTTCCCACGCCGGCGAGAGCAGGGTTCGGGCGAAATTCGCGCTGATCGTCCGGATTCCTTCGTTGTATTCAAGATGGAATTGATTGTCGCGGCGCTGGTAGTCGATCGGGCCATACAGATCGGTCGGCAGGAAACCCAGGCTGCCCAGGCGCAGTTCGAGACCAGTCGTATCTTTTCCGGTGGCGAAATCGATCAGTTCGAAGCTGATGAAGGAGGCGATCCGGATATCGGAAACGGTCACGCCGAACATGAATTCCGGTGTGATGATGATATAGGCGTCCCACTCCTTGACGCGGAGCCGGTCGGCGTCGGCGATGTATTCCGGATTGTAGACCATCAGCGGCCGCCGCGCCCAACCCCGGGCATACAGCGAGCCGTCGATGTCAAGCAGCGGCGTCAGTTCGGTGATCTCGTGCTGCGGATCGACGAAATCGTCGTTGTCGTCGTTGTCGTCATCGTCGGCGGCGGCGTCATCGTCGTCGTCCGGGTTTTGCTGTTGGTCGGGACAGTCGCAGTCCTGGTCCTCGTCGTCGCAACCGGCGAGCAACGGCAGCGAAATCAGCGTCAGCAGAATCAGCAGCGAATAAAGCCGGTGACCTTTCATTTTCCTCTCCTACCGCGAAGCCTCAAGTTGTGAATGCCGATGGTGTTTCCACGCTGCGGCGGATGCCGCGCTTATGAACGAACCCGCAAGATGCCGACCAGGCCGACCGCGCCGAACAACAGGTGCGGCGCCCACGCCGAGACGATCACCGGCAACGCGCCAGACCGCCCCAGCGCCAGCGAAAAGCCCAACACGATCCAGTAGGCCACGCCGATGATCACCGCCACGCCGATGCCGAACGCGACGCCGCCCTGGCGCCCGCTTTTGATCGCCCACGGAATGCCCAGCAGCGCCATGATGACCGTCACCAGCGCGAAGCTGATCTTGCCGTGCAGATCGACCTCGTACTTGCGCACGTCGTACCCTTCCGTCCGCAGTTCGCGCACGTAGCCGGACAGCTCGCGGAAGCTCATCTGCTCCGGATCGCGCTTGTAGACCTTGAGCCGATCGGGCGTTTCGGGCAGTTCCAGGCCGGTTTCGGCGAATGGCGTTTCCGCGGTCAGCGCGCCGGCGGCGAAGGCGCGCCGGATGCCGTTGAACGCCAGCCACCGGCCGTTGGCCCATTGGGCGCTTTCGGCGTCCAGGCGCTCGGTCAGGGCGAAGCGATCGTTGAAGCGAAAGACCTGCAGGCCTTCCAGCCGGCCGAGCGCCGGGTCGAAGTTGCGGATGTGGTAGATGGCGCCGGGGCTCTTGTACCACAGGTTCTTGTCGCGCAGCTTGATCCGCCAGTCCTGCCCCTTGATGTGCACGGTCTGGATGTACTTCATTTGCGTGGTCGCCGCCGGAACGACGAACTCGTTGACGGCCAGCGCCCCGCCAGCGATCAGCACCGACAACAGCACCAGCGGCGCCACCAGCCGCGGCACCGAAACGCCGCCCGCCTTCATCGCCGTGATCTCGCTGTTGCGCGACATGTTCGCCAGGTTGAGCAACACCGCCAGCAGCACCGACACCGGCACCAATTGGAAGACGATCGTCGGGATCTTGTAAACGTAATACAGCAGGACGTGCAGCAGCGAGGGATCGCCGCGGAAGAAATTGCCCGCCCGGTCGATGAAATCGAACACGAGGTAGATCAGGATCAGCGCCGTCAGGCACAGGGCGAAGAGCTTGAGAAATTCCCGCGAAACGTAGCGCGTCAGGATGCTCATGACCCCTCCGGTTGTTCGGGGTCGTGGAATCCCGCCTTGCGCCGCAGCCATTGCATCGCCCGTCGGCCGGATTCGGAAACCAGGTCGAGCAGCCACACGGGGCGTTCGCCGGCTTTTTTCACCAGCAGGTACACGCCGACGGCCAGCAGGATGGCGATCGGCAACCACATGGCCGCGGCCGGATGCAGCACGCCCTTCCAGCCGAGGTTTTCGCCGGCGCGGAACAGCAGGTAGAAAACGCAGAGCATGACGATACTGGTCGAGAACCCGCGGCTGCGGCCGCTGCGCGGCGGGCTGACGCCGAGCGGCAGGCCGATCAGGCCGAAGGCCAGGCAGGCGAAGGGCATGGCGAACCGGCGGTGGTACTCGACCCAGGCGCGGCGCATGTCGTAGGTATCGCCCTGCTTCCGCAATGTTTCGACGTACTGGCGCAGTTCTCCCAAGCCCATTTCCAGGTAAGTGCGCTTGAGCTTGCCTTCCTTCATCGTCTGGGTCAGATCGACGCGCAGGCGGTATTTCTTGAACTGCACCGTCTCGTAGACGGTCGGATCGGCCGGATCGGTGCGGTGCATGACGCCGTTGGTCATTTCCAGTTGCATCGCGCTGTCGTCACCCGAGAGGATCCGCCCCGCTTCGGCGATGACGAACAGCGGCGCGCCTGGCTGGCGCTCGTCGGCGAGAAACAGCCCTTCCAACCGGTCTTCCTCTGGCACCAGGTGGTGCACGTAGAGGGTCATGTCGTCGAGCGAATCGTTGAAGACGTGCTCGACGATGCCGATCGTCGCCTTTTCCTTGCCAAGTTGCAGCAGCAGATTCTTGAAGCTGCTTTTGCCCCAGGGGTCGGCGTACAGGGCCAGGCCGGCCGTGGCCAGGGTCATAACCAGGCTGAGCAGCAGGATCGGCGGGTAGATCTGGTAGAGGCTGATGCCGCCCGCTTTCATCGCGGTCAGTTCGCTGTCGGAGGAAAGCCGGCTCACCGCCATCAGCACGGCGAGCAGAAAGCTCATCGGGACGGTGAAGGTGAAAAACGGCGGGAAGATGTACACCAGGATCCGGCCGACGTCGCCCAGGCCGACGCCGTAGGAGACGATCAGCTCCGTCAGCTTGAGGAGTTGAAACATCAGCAGCACGAAAGTGAGGATGACCAGCCCGATGGCGAACGGCCCCAGCACTTCGAGCAGCATGTACCGGAAGAGAGTGCGCTTCATTGGCCGGCAGTGTAGCGGATTTGCGGTCGCCGTGACAAATCGCCCCGCGGACGGGAGCGGATCAATATTCGCGGGTCGTGTAGCCGTCGAACCGCGTCAGTTCGCCGCGGAAGGTCAGGAAGATCGTGTCGGTCGGGCCGCTGCGCTGCTTGCCGATGATCAGCTCGGTCTTGTTGGGTTCGAGCATTTCCTCTCGTTCCTCGTCGGTCTTGTAAATCCAGTCACGGTAGAGGAAGAGGATCAGATCGGCGTCCTGTTCGAGGGAGCCCGATTCGCGCAGGTCCGAGGGGCGCGGCCGTTTGTCGGGCCGGCTTTCCAGGGCGCGGTTGAGTTGCGACAGCGCTAGCACTGGGCATTCGAGTTCCTTGGCGATCATTTTGAATGACCGGCTGATGGCGGCGATTTCGCGCTCGCGGCTTTCGAGCTGTTTCACGCCTTGCAGCATCTGGATGTAGTCGATGATGATCAGGCCGAGCTTCCCCTGGTCGGCCTTCAGGCGGCGGGCCTTGGCGCGGATGGTGTTGGGATTGATGCCGCCGCTGTCGTCCAGATAGAAGGGCACTTCGTTCAGATAGCCGCAGGCGTCCGCCAGCGTTTTGTGCTCGGCGTCGCTCAACTGGCCCTTGAAGATGCGGCTGATCGAAACCTGGCCGAAGCTCGACAGCAGGCGCAGGCCGATCTGCACCGCGTTCATTTCGAGCGAGAACATCAGCACCGGCAGGCGTTCCTGCATCGCCAGGTTGAGGCCGATGTTCAGCGCCAGGCTGGTCTTGCCCATCGCCGGCCGGGCGGCCAGCAGAATCAGTTCGCCGGGTTTGAAGCCGTTGGTCTTGTCGTCGAGGTCGGCGAAGCCGGTCGAATAGCCGGCGAGCGATCCCTGCGAGGTGATCCGCTCGTCGACGAATTTCATCGACTGGAAAATCACGTCGCCCAGGCTCTCGTAAGGGCTGCGCACGGTTTCGCGCGCCACCTCGAAAATCCGCTGCTGGCTGCGGTCGATGATCTGCTCGACATCGAGCGCCTCGCCGTCGTCGGCGCGGCCCTCGTGGACCATGCTTTGGATTTCGTAGGAGGCGTTGAGCATGCGCCGGAGTAGCGCCTTGTCGGCGACGATCCGGGCGTACTGCTCGATGTTGGCGGTGGTGTGGACCTCGTCGAGCAGCTTTTCGAGGTAGGCGGCGCCGCCGACCTCGTCGAGCCAGCCCCGGCCCTTGAGCTCGTTGCGCAGGGTGACCGGGTCGATGCTTTCGCCCCGGTCGTAAATCGCGCAGGAAGCGAGAAAGATGCGCTGGTGGTGGGGATGGTAGAAGTCCGGCGGGTCCAGCAGGTCGCGGACCAGGTCCAGCGCGTCGTTGCGCAGCAGGACGCCGCCGAGCACGGCCATCTCCGCTTCCAGGCTGTTGGGCGGAGTTTTGCGCTCGAGATTCGGATCGGACGAACCCTTGACCGGCCCGGCCATCGAATGCTCCCTCGCGGCGCCGCGGCGCGCTATGCTTGCGCGGCCGGCTCTTCCTCGGCCGTCACCCAGACCTTCACGTTGGCGTTGATGTCGGCGTGAATCTTGATCGCCACGGTGAAGACGCCGGTGCTCTTGATCGGCTCGTCAAGCTGAATCTTGCGCTTGTCGATGTCGAAGCCCTTGGCGGTCAACTGCTCGGCGATCATCGTCGTGGTGACCGAACCGTACAACTTGTTTTCCTCGCCGACCTTGGCGACAATGCGCACCTGCGCCTGTTCCAGCTTTTTGGCCAGCTCTTCCGCCGCCATCTTTTCCTTGCGGCGTTTCGCGTCCACGCGTTGCCGGTCGTGTTCGAGCTGCTTGACGTTGCGGGTGGTCGCCTCGAGGGCCAGCTTGTTGGGCAACAGGTAGTTGCGCGCGTAACCCGGCTTGACGTTGACCAGGTCCCCGATGTGTCCCAGTTCCGGCACATCCGCGTTCAGAATCACTTTCATCTCTCGCCTCCTGAATATCTCAAATCGTGTTTTTGTCGTTTTTATCCGTTTCCGGTTTGGCGGCCGCCCTGCCGCGCCAATCGGTCC
This sequence comes from Myxococcales bacterium, assembly GCA_012517325.1. Lineage (NCBI taxonomy): Bacteria > Pseudomonadati > Myxococcota > Myxococcia > Myxococcales > Myxococcales bacterium. Next base: position 50,993 of record JAAYVF010000073.1, read on the forward strand.
AGAATTCCATCAACCCCAAGGCGGGCACCAGGGCGAACAGGCCTTGCGTCAGCACGAACAAGTAGGTCAGCCCGCGCAAGAACCGCGGAAACCGCCAGCGCTTCATGAAAAAGGACATGATGCCCAGGCCCTGCATCACGTACGGCGCCAGGGCGATCAGCACGACGTTCAAACTGAGGTAGAACGTCGCGGTGAAACGCGCCGCGTCGCGCCCCAACAACGGCAGGAGCAGGTACGGCACCAAGCCCAGCGCCGGCAACAGCACCAGCCAGATCGCCGCGTCCGGCGCGCGCCATCGGTTCAATTCCAGCCCGACCACCGCCGGCAGCAACCGCCGACTGAGCAGCAGGTTGAGCAGCACCAGCGTCACGCAACTCCAGGCGATCAGCGCGGGGGACAGGTTGAAGATCATCGTCACCAGGGCGCCCTGCTGGTCGCGCAGGGCTTGGACGTTGCTCAATCCTTCGCCGCCGATCTGCTGGGAAAGCAGAACCAGGTATTGGTCGAACGATTGGCCGATTTGCCGGAGCCAGTACTCGCCGATGTCCACCGGGCTCAGGCCGGCCGACATTTGAGCCAGCCCGTAAGGCCCGACCGCGGCGACGAAAAACAGCGCCGTCCAACCGGCGAACAGCCGGCCGATCGACAGGGGTTGATTGCCATAATGCCAAAGAGCGATTCCCAAACCGCCGAAGCCGCCGCCGGCCGTCAGCGCGACCGCCAAACCGCCCCGCCAATCGCCGGGGCCGGCCAGCCACGCCAGGCCGCCGCCGGCCAGGCCCAGCAGCACCGCCGCGCCCACTCCGAACCGTCCGCCCCGCCGGGCGCATCCGGCGACGATGATCGTCGGCACGACCAGCAGGCCGGCCAGGACGAAATTCAGGACGAGGTAAGCGATTACCTCGGCGGACGGCAGAGCCGCGGCCATGGCGTGATCCCGGCGGCCGTCAAACGGTCGAGCTGGAATACGGCATCAACGCGATGTGGCGGCTGCGCTTGATTTCCAAGGTCAGTTTGCGCTGGTGTTTGGCGCACACCCCGGTGATGCGGCGCGGAATGATCTTGCCCCGCTCGGTGATGAACCGCGACAACAGCTTGGTGTCCTTGTAATCGATTTCGATCGTGGCATCGGCGCAGAACGGGCACACCCGCCGCCGGCCAAAGCTCTTTTTGCGAGTCCGCAACATGATCCACCTCCTGCGGCCGTTTCAGGCCGGGAATAAGCAATCGGTTAGAACGGAATCTCGTCGTCGCCGAGCGGCGGTGGCGCGTCGCCGCCGCGTTCGCTCGCCTCGGCGCCGCTTTCGCCGCGGCCGCCGCCGGATCCGATGAACTGGATGTTGGTGGCTTGAATTTCCACCTTGCTGCGTTTCTGGCCTTCCTGGCTTTCCCAGCGACGTTGCACCAGTTCACCCTCGACCAACAACTGCCGTCCCTTGGCGAGATATTGGGCCGAGTTTTCCGCCGTTTTCCCGAAGGTCACGACGTCGAAAAAGCTGGCTTCGTCTTCCCAGTTATCGCCCTTCTTGACGCGGCGGTTGACCGCCACCGAGAGCGTGCAGACGGCCGTACCGCCGCCGGTATAGCGCAATTCGGGATCGCGCGTTAGACGACCCAGCAAGATCACGCGATTGAAGTTCGACAAAGTGAAACTCCCCATGGTAGGGCCGGGGCGCTCGTCCCCGGAATCGCTTTAATTTTCCTGGTCCTCGTCGGCGTTCGCGTCGTCGGATTCGTCGGAGATTTCGCCTTCGATGTCCTCTTCCTCGTCTTCATCGCCTGCGCGGCGGGCCGACTTTTCCTCTTCCTCTTCCGCGTCCTCTTCCTTCGGCATATTCGCCTGTTCCTGGGCGCGACGGCCGAGTTCGGCTTCCCAACGCTCTTTCTCGGCCTTTTCGGCTTCGAGGTCGATCTTGTCGGTCAGCTTGACGGTGAGGTAGCGCAGCACTTCGCCGTGAATCTTCAGGTTGCGCTCGATTTCCGCGATCAGGGTCGGATCGGCCAGGAAGACCAGCAGGACAAAGATGCCCTTGGAGTATTTTTTCACGTCAAAGGCGAGCTTTTTCTTGCCCCACACGTCTTCCTTCACCAACAGGCCGCCGCCGTTGTTGATGATGTCGCGAAACTTGGCTTTGGCGGCTTCGGTTTTTTCCGGGGGACTGTCGTGCTTAAGGATGTAGAGTATCTCGTACTTCCGTAACATGGTTCCTCCTTTCGGTCGTTTGGCCCTTTCGCCGGAAGTGGGCTGGAGGGCAAGGAGCATTTAAAATGTTCTCTCGATCGTTGCCGAATCAAGAGGGCGAGAACATACACCAAGCCAAATCGTTTGGCAAGCAGGCCCACGACAACGCGCAAGTACTTGGAAAATAAGAAAAACAGGCCAAAGCGGCGCCGGTTGGTCCGGGCGAAGGCGAAAAAATCCGCCCGCGATTCGCGGGAAGCGGACGTTCAAGCCAGACCGTTGAATTGGTTCATGGCCGCGGCAACTCCGTCAGTCAACCATTTCAGCACGGCGTCGGCGGCGAGGGCGAATCGTTCCTCGTGGAACCGGCGATCGGCGACGGACAACTCTTCCAGCACGAAATCGGCGAGATCGATCCGTGGGTCGGCGGCGCGGCCGACGCCGTAGCGCAGCCGGCAGAAATCGGCGCTGCCCAGATTCTCTTGAATGGAGATCAAACCCTTGTGGCCGGCGGTGCCGCCGCCCACCTTGAGGCGAATGGCGCCGGGGGGCAGATCGGCGTCGTCATGAACGACCAACAGCTCGTCGGCCGCGAGCTGGAAAAAATGCATCGCCGGGCCGATCGCTTCGCCCGAACGATTCATATACGTCTGCGGTTTGAGCAACAGGACGGTTTCCCTGCCGCAACGGGCCGAGGCCGCCAGCGACCGGAACCGATTGCGGTCGAAAGAGGAACCAAGGCGCGCCGCCACCTGATCGCCGATGAGAAACCCGACGTTGTGACGGGTGTTGGCGTAACGCGCCCCCGGGTTGCCCAAACCGCAGACGAGCTTCATTACTTGCCTTTGTCCTGGCCTTCCTTCTTTTCCTTGTCGCCGGCGGCGGGAGCAGCGGCGGCGGCGCCTTCGGCGGCGGCGCCTTCAGCGGTCGCGGCGGCGGCCGCGGGCTCGGTCGACACTTCGCGCGGAATGATGGCCGAGCAGATCGGATAATCGGGAGCCAGATCGGTTTCGACGCCTTCCGGCAGGGTGATGTCTTTCAAATGCATCGTGTGGCCGATTTGCAGCGCCGTCGCGTCGACCTCGATTTTCGACGGGATCTTGGTGACGAAGCACTTGATGGCCAGCGTGCGGTGCTGGATTTCCAGGATGCCGCCCAGTTTCTTGATTTCCGCGGCGCCTTTGACTTCCAACGGCACTTCGATTTTGATTTTCTGGTCCAACCGAACGGCGACCAGATCCAGGCTCAGCGGATGATAATCGATGTGATGGCGCTGAATCTCGCGGATCATGAAGTACTTGTCGACGAACAGGGCCGGGTCGTCGGCTTCCAACTTGACCAGATTTTGATTCCAGTTCGGCTGGTGCAGAAATTGATCCACCACTTCCTCGCTGACGGCGATGGGGGTGGCGGGCACGTCGCGGCCGTAGGCCACGGCGGGAAGGTTGCCGGCGCAGCGCAGTTTGCGGGCGCCGCCCTTACCCTTGCTTTTACGTACGGTCACTTTCCAGGTCACTTCACTCATCGGATTTCCTCTCTTGCCCGAATACCGCGGCGGCGGCGCGTCCGCGGGACCTCGGGGTTCGTTGGCCGGCGGGTCCGGCGACCCGTCCTAGCAGTCTGTTGAAAAAGGTCGTCCTGGCCTTTTTCAACCGCGCTCAACAAAAAGCGTGGTTTTTATTTCGCTTCATTTTCGGCAACTTCGGAAGTTGCCGAAAATGGCGATCCATCCCTGGATCGCACGCCGGGTGTTTTTCAACACCCGGCTAGTTATAAGCTTCCACGTCGGGGAAGAGGCTCGAAACACTGCCGCGACCGTGGATGTTGGCGATCGCCTCGGCCAGCAGATGGCTGACCGACGCCACTTTGATCTTGCCGCATTCCTGCGCGTCCGGGCGCAGCGGCACGGTATCGGTGACGATCAACCCGTCCAGCCGGTCGATGGTCGGATCGATCGTGCATTTCTTGCCCAGGTTCTGAATCGCCGGCGGGCTGAGAATCGGGTGCGTGATGCAGGCGTAAACGCCGACCGCGCCCTCGTCGCGCAATTTGTCCGCCGCGACCGACATCGTGCCGGCCGAATCGACGATGTCGTCGACCATGATGGCCGTTTTGCCGTTCACCGAGCCGACCAGGTTGACTTCGGCCACCTTGCCGGGGCCCGAGCGCCGCTTGTCGATGATCGCCAGGCTCGCCTCGCCGCCGATGTGCCGGCCGAGCAAGTGGGCCAGGTAACGGGCGCGGCGCACGCCGCCGGCGTCGGGGCTGACCACGACGATTTCGTCGAGCGAGCATTCGCGGCATTGCCAGAAAGCGTCGACCAGAACCTGCGCGGCGTAGAGATTGTCGACGGGCACGTCGAAGAAACCCTGAATCTGGCCGGCGTGCAGATCGACGGTGATCACGCGATCGGCGCCTGCGGTGGTGATCAGGTTGGCGACCAGCTTGGCGGTGATCGGCGCGCGGGGCGCGACCTTGCGATCCTGCCGCGCGTATCCGTAATAGGGGATGACGGCGGAAATGCGGTCGGCGCTGGCCCGGCGGGCCGTATCGATCATGATCAGCAGTTCCATCAGGTTGCGGTTCACGTCGGGGCTGGTCGACTGCACGATGTACACGTCCTTGCCGCGGACGCTTTCGCCGAGCTTCACCTCGATTTCGCCGTCGGCGAAGCTGCGGACCGAGCTTTTCGCGAGGCTCAGGCCCAACTGCCCGGCGATTTTTTCCGCCAGCGCGGGATGCGCGTTGCCGGTGAAAATTTTAATGTCATCCAGATCGGGAATCGTTTGCGGCGTCATTCATCGATCTCCTGTTCGAAATCAACGAAGTTACTTTTTCGGACCGGCCGAGGCCGGTTCACCGCGATCAAACGGCCGGCAGATCCACTGTTTGCCCCGTCGGTCGATTAAATAAAAGCTGGGGCGGTAGGACTCGAACCTACAATAGCGGGTTCCAAAGACCCGTGGCTTACCATTAGCCAACGCCCCAGCGGATATCCTTTCAACTGCCGGCGCGGCGCCGGTAATATACGTCTCTCGTTGAGGGAGGAAAGCCGGAAAGGGAACGCGATCCGATCGTTCGTTATTCGTCTTCTTCGGTCGAAACGGGCGTGCCTTCTTTGATGGCGCGATAGTACTCGTCCAAGACCGCGGTTTCGATCATGGCCCGCGTCTCCGCGTTCAGCGGATGCGCCACTTCGCCAAAGGTGCCGTCCCGCTTTTTCTTGCTCGGCATCGCTACGAACAGACCCTTGTTGCCGAAGATTACCTTCATGTCGCGAACGATGAAGCAGTTGTCGAAGGTAACCGTCGCAAAGGCTTTGAGCCTTTCTTCTTCGCGGGGGAAGATCCGGACATTGGTGACTAGCATCGTGTGTCCTCCCTTTGCGGCTTCACCGAGTGGAGCACGCAAACGCCCACCAACCCTGCCTCTTGGCATCATCACAGGCCTGGACCGCTTCCTCCTGCCGGTTGAAAATGCCAAAGATCGTCGGTCCGCTGCCGGACATCTGCACGCCGGTCGCGCCCTGGTCGCGCAACAACTTTTTACCGTCGGCGATCCGCGGCAAAAGCGCTTCCGCCGGGGCTTCCAGGTCGTTGCGCAACCATGCACAAACGGTGTGCAGGTCTCCCAAAGAGGCGGGTAGATTATGGGCCTTTCTATGGTGTGTCAAGGGCCAGTTGAGGGCTTGATAGACTCGCGGCGTCGACAAGCCTTCGGCCGGCTTGATCAGCGCCACGGGCAAGCCCGACGCTACCGTATATTTCGAAACCTTTTCGCCGATGCCTTCCACGAGGCAAGCGGAACGATAAAGAAAAAAAGGCACATCGGCGCCGAGGCCGGCCGCCAAATCATGCAGACGTTCATCGCTGATCGCCAGGGAAAACAAGTCGCGCACACTCATCAAGGTCGTCGCGGCATCCGAGGAACCGCCGCCCAGGCCAGCGGCGCTCGGGATGTTCTTGTCGAGGTGGATTTTGACGCCGCGCGAGCATGAGGCGGCGCTCAGTATGGCTTTGGCGGCGCGCACGACCAGATTGTCGTCGCCGGTCGGCAGCCCCGGATCGGAACAGGTAAATTGCACCCCGGTTGCCGCCGGAGAAAAAGTCAGTTCATCGTACAGACTGATCGGGACCATCACGGATTGAAGTAAATGATAACCGTCCGGACGCCTTCCGATGATCTCAAGACGCAGGTTAATCTTAGCTGGAGCAAGCTGGATCATGATCTCTAGTTACAACAAAAAATTTCCCGGGTCAATTATATACCCAGAAAAAATAAAATTGAGTAATCGCTCAATATCGAGGGATTGTGTTGAAAATCCATAACCCACTGAAATTTACGGTGAAAATGAAAAATCCTCGGTGGTTTAAGCTGAATATCCGGGCCGATGGTCGCGATCAGTCCGATTTTGTCATTTTTCAATTCCATTCTCGTTCGCCGATAATTGGAAAATTCCCGGAACGGCTCGCATCCAAAATGAATCCAAGTGATTGAAGTGAAGCCGGGATTCGCCCGGTATCCGTCGTTTTTTGATTTTTTAACCGGCGACCAACTCGGATCGTTGCCGTCAAGCGAGGTCTCGCCAGGGAGCGAAACAATCCTCAATCCGAGATTTTCCAACGAACCTGGAGGAAGCCGATAATTTTCTTCGCTTGACGAAACCTGGAAATCTGCTAATTTCGATACGGTCGATTCATTGTCAAAAGTTCTTTTATCGGGGAGGAGGCGCGAAATAACGTTAAAGCGGTCGGATGCAGGATCCGAGTCGCTGATTAAGGGGGCAACGAAGCCTTGAACCGCACGATTCTATTAGTGGGCGAAAAACTGGAAGTCCTGGCCAAGGTCAGTGCGTTCTTGGAAGATTTGGGACACCTGGTCCAAACCGCCGATTCCCGCAAGGAAGCTTTATCGAAAATCCGCGCTTTCGATCCCGGATTGATTATCGCCAGTTTCAAATTGACGGACGGCAACGGCTTTGAGTTGATCGAGGAACTGCGTACCTATTATCAAAGCAAGGCGCCGGTCGTCCTGATGGCGCCCCTCAATCGACTCGATCAACTCGGCCGCCGGCCCGAAGCCAAAGCCGTGCAGGCCTGGATCAAATGGCCGATCGAGCAAATGGAGTTGTACAACGTCATCGGCGAATGGCTGGGCCGGGAAGTCACCGTCAAAGCCGCGCCGGTTCGGCAGGCCAACCTGCCCGATGAAAGCGCGCGCCCGCGGCCGCGCTCGAAAACGCCGATCCTCGAGGCGCTGAAAAAACCGGCGCGAACCCACACCGGACCCGCTCCGGTTTCCACGCCGCCGCCGCCCACTGTCAAGCCGGCCGCCGTTTTCGTCCCGCTCCGTCCGCAAACCGCGAAACCGAAGCGTTTGGCCGACGAAGATCGTCAAGGCGAGATCATCGGCAACCTGGCTCGCACGCCGATCGCGCATTTGCTTTTTCAACTCGGGCAACGCGAGGAAACGGGCCTGCTGACGATGAACTATTCGCCGAACAAGATGAAAGTGCATTTCGAGGGCGGTTTCATCGTTCAGGTGGAAAGCAATTACATCCCCGACCTGTCCTTGGGCGTGATCCTGGCCAAACGGGGCGACATCACTCCGGGCGAACTGGCCGGCGCCCGGAAAAGATGGGAGCGCGACGGCGGCTTGCTGGGACAAACGCTGTTGGCGCTGCAGTTGGTCAACGAGCCGACGCTCGAGCGCGCGCTCTTGGAGCAGCGGTTGAAAAAAGTCTTGTCGCTTTTCACCTGGCAGTGGGAACGCGGCACCTATGTCTTTACCCGCGGCGCGGAAAAAATCGAACCGCAGGCGGGTTTTCGGCTGCGCGTCGAGCCGGCGATCATTGAGGGCATTCACACTTGCTACGATCTGGAGCGGTTGAACGGCGCCTTCAACAAAAATCAACGGCTGAATTTACCGCTGACGCTGGCGAAGATCTCCGCCGAGGAACTGCTGGGCCGCATGGATCATTCCGAATTGCAGCAAGTCATCAATGCCTTGCGCACCAGCCGGACCCTCGGCCAGGCGATGTCGGTCACCGCGTTGGACGAATTGACTTTTTTGCAATACACCTATGCGCTCTATGTTCTGGATCTGCTTCGTTTTCGCGAATATTGATACCGCCGAGAGGCGCGCGGGAAATTCGTTCGAATATCCATTTTCGGCGATTTTCCGCCGCGCGCATTAAAAAGGGCTGTTAGGGCAACGGCCCGTCTTTAACGCTGAAAAAAGTCCCGCTATCAAAAGAGCGGGAGTTTATTTCCCCGCGGTGAATTTTCCCCGCGCGGCCTTGGCGACCATACCGCTCTTTTCGATGCGATGCAGGGTTTTGTAGACCATGCCCTGCGGATCGCCCGAATTGGTCTGCCAGCCTTTTTTCTGCAGTTGCGCCAGAATTTCCTTGGCGTTCATGGGCTGGCCGGCCTTTTTCAGGGTATCGACGATTAACAGGGGAAGCGTATCCTCGCCCTGACGTTTGCGACCCGGGCGCGGCCCGGCCTTCGGCCGGCCGGCCTTTTTCGCTTTCGGTTTCGGCCCCGGTTTCCGGCCGCGTTTGGCCGGTTTGTCGGCGGGCTTCTTTTCGGCGGCCGGTTTACGGCCCCGTTTGCGCATGGTCGACAGGCCGAGCGCCGCCAACAGGGCTTCCAATTTATCCATCATCTCTTTTTTCACGGCCAATTCTTTTTCCATTCCAAGAATCGACTTTTTCAGACGTTCCAGTTCTTTCTTTGCTACGTCGAATACGTTTTTCATATAGCCCTCCGTTAAATTAATTACATAGGATGCCGCGGCTTGTGTTGTTCATCACAATTGTAAGAATCGGACCTTTCCCTTGTCAATGATCTTTTCGTAAAATTTCGGAAAAATGATGTTTTTCGATTATCCACAATGAGGCGGACGATTTATTTTTATGGATTGATGTTCCGGGGCGGATCGGCGCCCCGAAGTTCACTCGTTTTCTTCCAGGGTCACCAGGCGTAGCGGATCCAGCGGCGGCAGATCGCCGTAATGGCGGTCGACCAGGTCCAACAATTCCTTTTTGGTATATCGTAGGCTCGTGCCACCCGGCGCGGTCGCGGCCAACGAACCGGCGGCGTTTCCCCAAGCCAGGCATTCGTTGATCAACTTGCCGTCGAGTAGGGCGGCGGTGAGGGCGGCGAAGAAGTTGTCGCCGCAACCGGTGAAATCGACGGGCGTCGTGGGAATAGCCGGCAACTGGACGTCGCCGAACGGAAAAAAGGCCCGCGAACCGCGCGCGCCGAGCTTCAAGGCGATGACCGGCACGCGGGCTTTCAGAATTTCGAGCGCATCTTCCAGGCGATCCCGGCAGGCGAGCCGCATCGCCTCGCGTTCATTGAGATTGAGAACGTCCAGTTGCGCCAGCAGTTCATCGAACCCGGGGACGGCGAGCGTCGGCGCGTTGTCCGAGGCGTCGGCCAATCGGAGCGCCCCGACGCGACGCGACCGGCGCAGGGTTTCCAGGAGCGGTTCGCCCAGGCGCAGGCCGTCGATCAGGACCGCGCGCGGCCGGTAGCGGTCCACCAGGTCCGGATTCGGCAGCGGCGTCGGATGCTCGTAAGAGAGAAAACTGCGGTCGTTCTGGTGATTGTAAGCGACGGTCACGCAGGCGCGCGCGTCGTCGTGGATGGTGACCGCGTCGGTCGGCATGCCTTCGTTTTCCATCGTTTCGATTAAAAAGCGGCTGGCGAAATCGCGGCCGAGATGGGCTTCGTAGAGGACCTTGTAACCCAGGCGCGTCAGGACGACGGCCGAGGTCAGGCTGCCGCCGGCGACGATGGTCACGTTTTCGGCGATCACGTCCTCGCCGGGCGCCGGCACGTGCGGCAGACCGGTAAAAATGATATCGACGAACGGATTGCCGCTGCACGGGACGAGAACGTCGATCATCGGTATGCCCCAATGGTTTCGGGGTGGGCGCGGGCGAACTCCTCGTAAATGCGGTCGATGACGGCGGCGTCGCCGATGAGCGGATGGGTGGCCAGCGCCCATTTGGCCGTCTGGCGATTGCGATGCCGGACCGCGAGCACGGTCAGCGTTTCGAAAATCTTCACTTGCCGCACCAGGGGCGCCAGCCGGTCGGGAATCGCGGGCGGGGCGAGCGGCGTGACGCCGGCGGCGTCGACGCGGCAGGTCACCTCGATGACATCGGAATCCGACAGCCAGGGAATCGCGCCGCGGTTCGGGTGTGAAATCGCCAGTTCGGTGGGCCGGCGCCATTTCGCTTCCAGCACGTCCAGCGCCACGCCGGCGTAACCTTCGCCCTCGGCCAGGCTGTGGTCGGGCCGTTGTTTGGCGTCGGTGTCCTTCCAGGCGTATTCCATGTACGAGTTGGAACGGTCGGCCATGCAGGCGGCGTGCAGTTCGAGCAAGCGCGCCGGCTGGTTCGCAAGCGACGGATCCTTGGCGCCGGCGAAAAAGCGATCGGTGATCCGCTTGACCTTCTGGCCGCGCGTTTCCTTTTCGGCCAGCACACTCTGCCGGGCCCGTTCGGGGAGCAGGTAGTAAAAGAGATATTCGTTGGGGAACGCGCCCAGGCGGCGCACCAGGTCGCGGCCGAAGATGCCGAACCATTTGTCGATGAATTCGTCGTCGGCCATCAGTTCGCGGGTGACGTCGCGGTCGTCGATCCAGACTTGCATGGTGGCCGAAAGATGATTCAGGCCGAAAACCCGCAGGCGGATGCGTTCGGGCTCGACGCCGCGGCTGATCGCCACGTATTCCTTCACGTTGTCGGCGCTGTCGCAAATGCCGATCACTTGATGAAAACCGGCGTCGTGCAGCGCCTGGGTGCAAATGCCCGACGGGTTGGTGAAATTCAGAATCATCGCTTGCGGCGCCAAGGCGCGGGCGCGGGCGGCGATCGCCGTCAAATCGACGATGGATCGGGCGGCCATCGCGAAACCGGCGGCGCCCACGGTTTCCTGGCCGAGCGAACCGGCGCGGGCGCAAATCAATTCGTCGGCGATGCGGCCGTCCTCGAAGCCGGGCCGGATCGTGGTGACGACGGCGTCGGAGCCCGGCAGGGCGCGATCGAGGTCGGTTTCGATTTCCACGCGGAGCGGCAGTTCCGCTTGTTCGATCAGGTACCGGGCCAGCCGGCCCATGATTTCCAGGCGCTCGGGGCGGATGTCCGTCATTGCGAGGGTGGCGATATCCGCGCCTTTTTTAATCCGGCGGATGAGGCTGCGCACGAAAAGGGGCATGCGAATGCCGCCCGCGCCGACAACCGTGAGTTTCATCGTTCTCTCCGTTATTGCGGTTCGCAAAGCGGGGTGATTCTACTGAGCCGGCGCGCGAAAGAAAAGCAGGCCGGCACGGACCGGTCAGGGGGCCGGAGTGGACGGATTTTCAGCGGGCGGCAACCCTTCCGGCGACGGTGTCGGCATGAGCGGCGCGGCTTCGCCGGTGGGCGGGGCCTGTTCCGTGTCGATTTCCACCTCGATCGCCGGCAGATCCGGGTTCGCCGGCGTCACGACCGGCGGCGGGGTCGAGGCCGGCGGCGCGAATGAAGCGCGATTCGTGAAGCGGTGAATCAGCAATACCGCGGCGATCGCGGCAAGCAGCAGGATGAGCAGCATCGTGCCGAGTTGCCGATTGGGCTGGGGAGCGATCGAGGAGCGGACCTCCGGCAGGGTCGGCGGGACGGCGGCCGGCGCGGGCCGCGGCTGGTCCGGTTCGATCGGCGGCGGCAGCGGTTGCTTGCCGGGGCCGTGATAATCTTCGTCGGCGAGGATGATGAGGCTGATGTTGTCGGTGCTGCCGCCGTGGTAGGCGGCCCGCAACAAAAACTGGCCGAGGGTCGCGCTGTCCGGGCAATCGGCGACGATTTCGGCGAGGGGTCCGTCGGCCAGGCCGCCGGTCAAGCCGTCGCTGCAAAGCAGCAACGCGCCGCCGGGCGGCAATTGATGCCAGCCGGACGGCTCGGGGAACACGTCCGCTTCCAACTCGGCCCCGGAACCGACCGCCCGGGTCAGGGCGTGGGCGAAGGGGCTGCGGCTGGCTTCCTCGTCGGTCAGTTTGCCCAAGCGGACGGCTTCCTCGCGGAGGGAATGATCGCGGGTCAGGCGGCTCAATCGGCCGGGTTCCGGATCCCACAGATAGGCGCGGCTGTCGCCGACGTTGACGACCAAGAATTGACCGTCCTTTGCCAGCGCTGCCACCAGCGTGGTGCCCATGCCGCGCTTTTCCGGCTCGTCGAGGCCTTCCTGATACACGGCGCGATGCGCCTTTTCCACCGCGGACGCCAGGAGCTTGCGCAGGAATGTTTCGTCGGGCGCCCCCGTGGCCAGCCCGCTTTTCATCGTGGCCAGAAAAATTTGCGAAGCCAGTTGGCTGGCCCGATCGCCGGCGCGCATGCCGCCCATGCCGTCCAATACCGCCACCAGGTGCAACGGCCCGATTCCGGAATCGATCAAGCTGTTGATGACGGTGTCCTGATTGACCCGCCGCCGTCCTTGGTGGGTGACGCTGACGACTTTTGGATGCATCGGCCCTTCCGACAGGTGTATTTCGGTACCTTATGGGGTCCGGCTGTTCATTGCAAGTGGAAGCCGCGAGAAAATCGAATCGATGGCGGGGAAGAGGCGCGAAGGGCTTGACATTCTAAGGCTTTCACGGCTAAGGATAGAATGTCTTGCGAAGGATCCTTGGCGTAGCGATTCCCCCCCGTTGGCGTGGGGTTTGGGACGAGTGAACGTATCGTCGTTTTTTCATTTGTCTGCGGGCATAACTCAGTCGGTAGAGTGCGAGCTTCCCAAGCTCGGAGTCGCGGGTTCGAACCCCGTTGCCCGCTTTGGCAGGGATTTCCTGGGGGGCCTCGATCCGCGTGACGGATCGAGGCCTTCCGTGTAAATTGGAGCCGGATTGAGTGACCGTTTGATCCATTGCCCGATTTGCGGCCGGCTGTCGCGCTGGGAGGACGAGCCGCGAGGCCCGTTCTGTTCGGAGCGCTGCCGCTTGATTGATTTGGGCAACTGGGCAGGTGAAAATTATCGTTTGTCGGCGGATGACGGGGAGGATTCCACCGCGGTGAGCGCCGACCGGAAACAGGAAGATTGAACTCGATGGCCAAGACCGGAAAGATCCTGAAGCTGCTCTTCAAGATCCTCGGCTATACCCTCGGCGGTATCGTCGGTCTGGTCGTGCTGGTCCTGGTGGCGATCAACTTTTTGCTCGACACCGGGTTCTTTTCCCGCTTTGTTCTCGACCAGGCGCTGCCGCCCGTCGAAAAAGCGATTTGCGCCAACATCGAGGTCGATTCGCTTCGCCTGCGGCTGCTGCCGTTCCGCCTGGAGATCAAAGGCGCCCGCTACACCGATCCGGAGAACAAATATCCCTATCCGTTCGCCACGCTCGACCGTTTGTACGTCAAGGTCAAAACCTTGCCGCTGCTGGCGGGCCGCGTCGAAGTCAGCGATCTCAGCCTGGAAGGCGTCACCAATTACCTGCTGCTCGACAAAGGGCTGGCCAACCTGCCGCTTTGCCCCTCGGAACCCGAGCCCGAGGAACCGGAAAAAGAGAGCGAGGAGCCGTTCAAACTCGACCTGCCGATCAAGGTCGACCAATTGCACCTCGACGCGAAATTCCGGATGGACATCGCCTCCGAAACGCCCGAACCGACCGAGGAAAATCCCGAGCCGACGCCCTCCACGCCGCTGAACGCGACGGTCGGCGCGATCAATCTCGACGGCCGGGCCGATCTGCACACCGGCGACGTGCATGCCGAACTCCGGATGGCCGACGGCAGCTTCCTGTTCGGCGAGCTTTACGACAAGCTCGACAAACTGGCGATCGACGCCGACGCCAACCTGCAAAGCTGGACCGCCAACGTCACGAAACTCGAAGTGAACCTGCCCGATGTCGCGCTTAAGGCCACCGCCGAGGCCAAGGATCTGCTCGGCGAAATGGAACTGGCGGCCAAGCTGGGCGTCGATGTCGATCTGCGCAAGGTCAATCAGCTCTTCCTTAAAGAGCCCCAGGACATGCAACTGCGCGGCGCTTTGAACCTCGAAACCACCGCCGGATTGAAGCTCGGCAAGGAAAAGATGACCTATTCCGCCGCCGGCGCCATTCGCCTGCCGGAAGCGGCGGTCAACGAACTGGCCCTGCGGAATTTCACCGCCGAGTTCACCGCCGACCAAGACCAGGCGGCGCTGAAATCGTTCCACGTCGAAACCGCCGATGGCGCGGTGGACCTGAACGCCCTGGTCGGCCTGGGCGAGGCGCTGCCGCTGTCGGCGCAGGTGGCGATCACCAGCCTCGACGTGGGTCAGGCGCTGCGCGAATTCGGGATGAAGGATCTGCCGGTCGCGGCGCTGGTGGACGCGGAGCTTTCCGCGCGAGGCGATCTGTCGCCGTTGAAACTCGATGCCCAGGGGTTGATCGATCTCGCCGACGTGGGCTACGGCGGCACGGTGAAGGTCAAGCGGGTCAACATCAATCTCGACGCCACTACCCGGGGCGCGGAAAACCAGGTCCGCGAGTTGAAGGTCATCGCGCACGACATCGCCGCCGGCGGCTCGACGATTCCGCAGGCCACGGTGCTTTTGCAGGGCGATGTCGGTCCGACGCTGAATAAAATCAAAACCCTGCAGGTCAACACGCCTCACACGAAGGTGCTGGTCGCGGGCGTGGCGAATCTGCAGGGCGGCCTGGACCTGACGGCGGCGGTGGACCTGGGCGACTTGTCGGAATTCCAGGGCTTCGTCGGCGACAAGGAATTGACCGGGCGCGGCGGGTTGTCCGCCAAGGTCGGCGGAACGGTGAAGAATCCCGACGTGCAAGGCAAATTGGGCTTCCACGACATCCGCTTCGACAAGATCAGGGTCGATTCGCTGCTCGCCGATCTCGGCTTCGCCGATCAAAAGGCCGAGATCAAAAACCTGAAGGTCGAATCGGGCGCGGCGGCTATCGCGCTGGACGCCTCGTACGACATGAAACCCGAGGAACCGGCGCTGACGGCCAAGGTTTCGCTGCCCGAGACGCAGATCGCCGATCTGCTCGCTTTGGCCGGCATGCAGGACAAGCTGGAAATCGACGGCGCCACCTCGCTGACGGTGGACGTGCGCGGTCCGCTGAAGCACCTGAACGGCGAGGTGTCGTTGGCCGGCGACAAGCTGGAAGCCTTCGGCGAAAAGGTGGAGCGGATCAACCTGGCGACGCGGTTGGACGGCGGGGAAGTGATCATCGACGACTTGTCCATCGTCAAGAATCGCGGCATCCGCCCGGTCTTTTCGCGCGGCCTCTGGAAGGCCAAGCCCGACGAGGACATCACCGACGCCGAGAAGGAACCGGCCAAGATCACCCTGACCGGCCGCGTCAACCCGTTCGAAAAAACCTTCGACGTCAAATTGCGGACGACGAACCTCAACGAAATGGCCAGCGACACCGTGGTGAAGGAAAAAATTCACGCCATGGCCGACGTCGATCTCAACGCCGACTTGTCCGGCTCGTTCGACAACATCAACGGCGGTATCCGGTTGGCGATTCTCAAGGGACGCTACGAACACCTCGACCTGGGCGATTCGTCCATCGACGTGACGATCCGCGATCAGCGGGTCGTAGTGACCGGCGAACTGCTGGCCGACCGCAACCCGGTCATCCAGGAGGAAGCGAAGACGGCGCTGCTCGCCGAACCGTCCGGCGGCGAAACCGACGACGACGGCGGCGATCCGGATTTTGAAACGCCCCCCGGGCCGGAAAAGCCGGCCGTCAACCTGGGTTCGATCCGCATCAACGCGACACTGGGACTGGACGGCGAGATGCCGCTGGACGCCAAGGTCGTCTTCGACAAATTCGACTACTCGACCTTCCTCAAATCGCGCGACGAGGTGAAAAAGCAGATCAAGGGTAAGAAGGGGAAGCCCGATCGGCTCGACGACAAGGAAGAGGAAAAAATCTTCGCCGGCCTGCTCGACGGCGCGATCACGATCACGGGCAACCTGTCCAAGCCCGAGGCCGAAGCGACGCCGGGCGCCGAACCCGCGGCGGCGCCGCTCGCGGTGATCGTGCGGTTCGATGAGCTGCTCTTTCAACAAAACGAATTCATCGTCCGCAATCAGGACGAGAGGGGCCAGACCGTTCCGTTGGAAATTCACTACGCCAACGGCGAACTGGCCGTGCCTTCCTTCTCGCTGGGCGGGCCCGGACTCCGGCTGCGCCTGACCAAGGATGAGTTGCGCGGCGAAAGCTATTTCGTGCTGGACGGCGACGTCGAACTGAACGTGGCTTCGGCCTTCACCGAAGCGTTGGCCGAGGCGACCGGCAAACTGGTGCTCCACGCCGAAATTCCGGTGGCCTTCGACCTGGACAAGGTGACCGCCACCGCCGTCATCCGGCAGGCCAATTTCGTCGTGCAGAACGTGCCCTCCGCCATCGAGAACTTCAATTTCGAGTTGGATTTCGCCAACCGCGTCGCCACGATCAAAGCCCTCGAGGCGGATATCGGCGGCGGCCGCCTGCACGGCGGCGGCACCTACAAGCTGCCGCCGAAGGAAGCGCCGGCGGCGGAAACGACGACGCCGGAAGGCGAGGCGGCGGCGCTGACCAAAGAGGAAAAGAAAGCGCGCGCGGCGAAGGCGGAGGCCGCCAAACCCAAGGCGCAGATGGATATCTTTATCAAGCTCAGCGACATCAAGACGGCCTACGATCCCTACCTGGAGCTGGCGCTGAAGAAGGTCGATCTCATCCTCTCGACCCGGCCGGACGGCAAGCTGGATATCTCGGGCGACGTGGAAATCGCCAAGGCCGCGGTCACCTACGACGTCGACCTGCCGACGATCCTCAAAGCCTTCCAGAAGCCCAAGGGCGGCGCCTCCGGGTCCGAGGTCTACGAAAAGAAGGAAGAGTCGGTCTTCCTCAACATCGGCATCCGCGCCGACCGCAACCTGTTGTTCGAAAACAACCTGGCCCAGATCGAACTCAAGGCCGATCTGCTGCTCACCGGCTCCAACGTCGACCTGGGCATGATCGGCACGGTCTACGTGATCAAGGGCCACGCCCAGGTCTGGAACAACGACTACAAGCTGACCTCGGCGGTCATTCAGTTCGTCGACGAAACCCGCATCTTCCCAGCGTTCGACATCAACGCCCGGACCGAGGTGCGGGACAACCAGATCTTCGTCAACGTTTCCGGTACGCCCGAGCGCTACCAGGTTTCGCTGATGAGCGATCCGCCGATGACCGAGCGCGATATCGTGGCGCTGCTGTCGGTCGGCGTGTCGTACGAGGAATTCCAGACCAGCGGCTCGGGCATCAGCGGCGACCAGGCGATGGCCATCGCCGCCCAGCAGTTGCTCGGCAGCCAACTGACGACCTATACGGGGCTCGAGTTTGGCGTCGACAACTCCCGCGGCCAGCCGCTCTTCGCGGCCTCGACCTCGCTGGAAAAAGACCTGAAGGCGACGCTCTTCCGCGCCATTTCCGACCCGACCCTGGCGGCGGAACTCGAGTACAGTTTCGTGCGGTACATGGCGGTCTATACCGAATGGAGCAATTTCGCGGCCCAGGAGAATCCGCCGTCGAGCGGCGGCTTCGGAGCGGGCTTGCGGCTGAAACTGGAATTCAGGTAGGAGCACCGGTTGAAACGGATCGCGGCCACGGTTTTGCTGGCGCTGTTCGCCGTCCTGGCGGGGTCGCTCGCGGCTCGCGCGCAAGAGAGCAATCAGGCGGCGGATCCTCCGGACGTTTCGCAGTATTACGACCGGGTGGTCGAAAAACTGGTTTACGACATTCCTTTCTACCTGGATGCGGATACGATCAAAAAAGTGTCGAAAATCAAGGCCGGCCGGAAATTCTCGCGGTGGCGGTTGCGGCAGACCCTGCGCAATTTCCACCTGCTCGGCGAAGTAGACAACACCACCTTTTTGGCCGAACCGGAAGGCAGCGAGAAGGTCAACGTCACGGTCAAGATTTATCCGCGCTACATCCTGCGCGACATCCGCGTCGTCAACAACTATTCGTACAACGTCTCGGAAATCCTGAACGACATCCTGCGCATCGAGCCGGGCGACGACTTCCGCGACGAGGACATCGACGTCTATCGCCAGAAATTGAAGGATGCGCTGGCGCGCAAGGGCCACCTGAAGGCCGAGATCAAGTTCGACGTAGTCAAGACCAAGCGCGAGGAAGACAACAAGGTCGACCTGCGCATCAAATTCAACGAACGGCCGACCTTCAAGATCGTGCGCTTCGATTTCAGCGAGGCCGAGCTGGGCCTCCATTCGCGGTCGGAAATCCTCAAGATCGCCAAGTGGAAGGACGGCATGGATTACCGCGAGGATAAAATCCTCGACGGCCTGGCCCGGCTGCGCAAGTGGCTGCGCGCCAACGGCTACCTGGAAGCTCGGGTGCCGGACCTGGATTTGAACGACCCGACGGCGTTCCACATCGAGGAGGAGAAATCCGATATCATCGCGATGTTCCCGCTCAAGGTCGGTCCGCGCGTTGATATCTTCTACGACAACGAGTGCTTCACCTGCGCCGAGATGAAGTGGAAATTCACCGATGTACTCGGCTTGGACAACCAGCGGCGCTTCAACAAGTGGATCGCCAAGGATTTCGCCAAGCGCATCCGCCTATACTTCCAGCGCCAGGGTTACTACCTCGCCGACGTGAAGTACGAATACCGCGAGTACACCGAGCCCGGCGGCCAGCCGGTCAAGGCGATCAACCTGACCGCCGAGAAGGGGCCGAGCGTTTCGATCCGGTCGATCGACTTCAAGGAAAACCGCAAATTCGAGGATAAAAAGCTCCTCGAACTATTGAAAAACAAATCCACCTACGTCGAGGAGGATTTCGACAAGGACCTGGAAAACGTCCTGAATTTCTACAATTCGAACGGCTTCCTGAAAGCCAAGATCGCGCAGAAGGAAGTGACCTACGACGAGCGCAAGGAAAAGATCGACATCGTCGTGGTGATCGAGGAAGGCCCGCGGACGATCCTGCGCGAGTTGAACCTCGAGGGCGCCAAGGCCATCGCGCCGCATAAGCTGAAAAAGCTCATCGCGCAGTTGCCGGAAACCTTGAAGGTGGACGAGCCGTTCAATCCCTTCCTCGTTCAGCAGATCAAGACGCAAATGCTCGCCGAATATTTCCGGCAGGGCTACGCCAAGGCGCGGGTCAAGGAAAACGTCGAGATCAGCGAGGACAATACCGGCGCCGTGCTGACCTTCACCTTCACCGAGGGCATCCGGTATCACTTCGGCAACCTCTACTTGCGCGGCAACAAGCTCACCAAGAAGCACATCGTCATGCGGGAAATCGTGGTGCGCGAGGGCGACAAGTACAACTTCGAAAAAATCTTCCGGTCCGAGCAGGCCCTGGTGCAACTCGGCTTCTTCAACAGCGTCGACATCAGCCCGGTCAACCCCGACCTCGACGAATCCATCGTCGACATGGTCATCACTGTCGACGAGCGCAAAAGCGGCTACATCACCGGCGGCCTCGGTTACAACACCTTCACCGGTTACAACACCGCGATCGAAATCGGGCACCGCAACCTGGCCGGTTACGGCCGCCGCATTTCGTACCGCTTCGAGGCCAACGTCAAGGATCCGAGCTTCCAGTTCGATCAGCGCAAGAACATCGTCACCTTCACCTGGCCGTGGATCGCCCGCGTGCCGCTCGACGGCACGCTGACGGTCACCGATATGGACGCGGCGCAGATCGCCTACGATGTGCGCAGCTTCTCGGTCCGCATCGGCACCACGCTGGTGTGGAAGAAAATGCTCAACTTCCTCGAAGCCACGCATCCCGACGAAAAGGTCCGCGACCTGGCCGCCAACAACCACGGTTTCGCCGACCCGTTCACCATGCGGTTCGACTGGGAACTGGCCAAGGACTTCATCTATAATGTCGATCCGGCCGTGCCCGACCAGGAGCAGGGCGAGGTGCAGCTTTCGACCCTCAGCCCGATGCTGATCCACGACCTGCGCGACAATGTGTTCAACCCGACGCGCTGGACGTACAACACCATCCGGTTCGATTACGGCCCGCCCTGGTTCCTGAGCCAGGTCGATTACCTGAAGGTCACCGGCACGACTTCCTGGTACTTGCCGATCTTCGCGGTCATGCCCTTCCTGCCCGGCTGGGTCTTCGCCGAAAACGTGGTGGTGGGGCACCTGCAGACATTGCGGCCGACCGACACCGTGCCGATCAGCCGCCGCTTTTTCCTGGGCGGCTCGACGACCTTGCGCGGCTTCGGCCAGAACCAGATCAGCCCCGTCGGCGACGACGGCAAGACGCCGGTCGGCGGCTATTTCATGGCCTATCAGAACACCGAACTGCGCATTCCGCTGCCTTACAGCCTGGGAATTCTGGCGTTCTTCGACGCCGGCGACGTCACCGGCGGCACCAACAACTACGACCTCATGAAGGTCCGCACCACCAGCGGCCTCGGTTTCGAATACCTCACGCCCATCGGCCCGATCAGCGCCATCTATGGCGTCAAACTCAATCGCCAGACCGACGAATCCATGGGCGAGTTCTACATCTCCATCGGCAACGCGTTCTGACCTTTGCCGGCCGTTTCGCCGCCCGTCGAAATCCGCCGCGCGATGGCGTGAACCCCCGGTTCTTCTTGACGCTGCTCTTGCGACACCTTATCTTTTTGCCTATGCGTTCCAGATCGGGCGCGGGAAAAGCAGGATCTCGCTTATTGGGCAGGAGAAAAGTATGACGCGGAAAATATTACTCTCGGTCTGTTTCCTTTTCGTTTTTTCTTTCTGGCTCGGTTGCTCGGACGACGACGATGATTCCTCCGCCGACGATTCCGGCGACGACGCGGCGGACGACGACTCCGTTCAGCCCGACGATGATAATGACTCCGGCGACGACGACAACGACGGGGCCGACGACGACGATGATACGACGCCCGACGGGCCGCCGGCCGATCCGCTGCTGCCCGGTCCCGACAGTTACGGCGAGGCGGCGCTGACCTTTTTCGACCCGAGTTCGAACCAGGATCAACCGCTGCACGTGTTTTATCCGACCGCCGACGACGGCGCGACGATCGACGCCGGTGACGGCCCGCGCCCGGTGATCGTCTTCGGGCCGGGGTTCAGCGCGCCGATGACGCCTTATTTCACCTACGGCAGCCATCTGGCCACTTACGGCTACGTCGTGGTGTTCCGCAACAATTACGTGGTTTCGCACGTCGATCTGGCGGCGACGACCTCGGCGATCATCGACTGGCTGGAAGATCAGGAAGCCCTGCCGAATTCGCTGTTCCACGGCAAGATCGACCTGGAGAAGATCGGCACCACGGGCCATTCGATGGGCGGCAAGATTTCGCTGCTGACGGCCTACAACGACGATCGCGTCAAGGCCTCGGCGACCATCGATCCGGTCGATATGAGCCCGTTGCCGACGCCGGCCTACCCGTCGGTCACCCCGGAATTGATGCCGGACATCCACATCCCGACGCTGTTCGTCGGCGGTTCGAACGGCGGTTTGTGCGCCCCGGTCGCCGAAAATTATCACCAGTATTTTCTCTACGCGAATCCGCCGTCGATTGAAATCATGATCAACCACAGCGGCCACGTCACGTTTCTGGATCTGCCCGACGCGGTGATCTCCGGCGCCGCGCTGATCTGCCCGACCGGCGACGGCGATTACGAGCAGATTCGCGCTTTGACCAAGCGGTACGTGACGGCGTTCTACCAGATCGTTTTTGCCGGCGAGGAAGGGTACCGCTATTACCTGACCGGCGACGGCATCGCCCAGGATGTCGCGGACGGGCTGGTGGTCACCGATTCCAAACCGTAGTCGCGAGTGGGATTGAACGGCCGGGTCGGGTCGGCCCGGTGGGCTCGCTCGCAGTAACTTATTCCTTGATCGTCTTGGTTGTCGCCGCGGCGATGGGCCCGAAACCGGTGATGACGTAGGTGCCGCTGCGCGGGTCGGTTTTCAGGCGGATGATGCCGTTCTTCTCCGCGTCTTCCAGCAATTCCGAAAACGTCCGGTAGCCGTGATACGACTCGTTGAAGATCGGCTTTTTGCGCTTCATGGTGTCCTTCACCATGCTGCTCCAGAGGATTTCCTTGTTTTCGCGGACCAGCGCGGTGATCGACTCGAGCAGCAGTTCGAAGGCCTCGCGCTTCTTTTTCGGCAAGTGCTTGTCGACCTCGCTGGGTTTGGCTTCCAGCGTGAACAAGTCTTCGTAGTAGATGAATTCGTCGCAGTTGTCGGCCAGCAGCGCCGAGGTGGAATCCTTCATGCCGATGCCGATGACCCGCTTGCCGTTTTCCTTCAATTTGCTGACGAGCGGCGAAAAATCGCTGTCGCCGGAAACGATGACGAAGGTGTCGATGTGGTGCTTGGAGTAGCACAGGTCCATGGCGTCGACGACGAGGCGGATGTCGGCGCTGTTTTTGCCGGACACCGAGCGTTTGGGGATTTCGGTCAGGGCGATGGCGCATTCGTGCAGTTGTTGTTTGAACTCCGCGTACCGGTGCCAGTCGGCATAGGCCGTCTTGGCGACGATCTTGCCTTTTTCGACCAGGCGGGCGAGGACTTTTTGAATGTCGAACTTGCTTTTCTTGCCCTCGAAACCCAGCGCCAGGTTTTCAAAATCGATGAATACGGCCAGATTGCTTTCCGCCCCTTCGGTCATCCGTTTCTCCTCCGCGGTTAGGCGTGGCCATTATACACGTTGTCATGGTGATTGCCAGAGAAAGAGGCAATGAAGAACCGAAATGGTATTTCAAAGTCGATCGATGAATCCAGGTTGTTTTTAGTGTGGAAATAAACGATTCATCAATGTCGATTCTTTTTCCGCGATCTAGCCGCCAGTTTTCGTTTCCTTTTTCCTGTAACCTGGTTTTTGCCGGTAAATGGGGCTTTCAAGTTCCGAGACCCAATTCCCTTGTCATTCGGCTGCGTTTCTTTTTTCTTCTCTTTGAGTTGGGAGGCATATTGGTTTTTACTGATTCCCAGGGTCCGTAATATACTTTCAAAAGTTCCCCAGGGGATTTCAGCACGATCCGGAACGATAATCGGTCGGGAGCATCCTTCCTTTTCAAAAACGCGATGGCTTCCCTTGCCACGATCCGGTAATTCCTGCCAACCAAGTTTTTCCAATACATGAATAAGGTTCTTTATTTTTTGCGGACCGAGGCGGCTCATGCAGCATCTTTAAACTCAACCCGTCCCTGCCATTTGTTTTCTTTTTCGCTTTTTTCCAGGGTGACGTGAGGAGTCGGAATCCGATGATGACCGGCATTTAATATAGTTGGAGATAAATTCTGAATATCTTCCTTGATCCAATGCAATTCTTGTAATGCTTTTTCCAGCGTACCGCGACGAAGGCAGGATTGGAACCAGAGGGTTATTGCTTCGCTGGTGTTGCGCAATGCTTCCTCAAAGCTGTCGCCGCAAGTTGAGAGATCCAATGGCGGACAAATGCTGACCCAGCTATTGCCTTCACGGTAGACTTCACCAGTCAGATTGGCAACGACAACCTGGCATCCATTAACATCCTTGGTGATCTGCACCCGTCCGCGATGAATGGTCATGGGCTGCTTTCCGTTATTCTTTCAATCTCCGATTGACAGACATCCACCATTTTACGTTTCCGGTTCGAATTATAAATCGGACAAGGTGTTTGTCAAATTGAGTGAAAAAGCGCTTGCCGTGAAACAAAGGGAATTTTACTAAGTCTCCATCAATGTAACTTGTCGTTCATTCGCCGTGCGGATGGTTTTATCCGGCCGTTTTGCTTATGATGGGGCGGAATCACCGGAGGCCGGACGACTTGGCGGATTTGGATTTTCGGGACGAACAACATTTCCTCGATACGCCGCTTGGCGGGTGGCTGCTGCGCCATCGCCGGTCGATGATCGTCGGCAGCCAGCTTTCCCTGGTGGTGTTCTCTTACATTTTCTCGTTCCTGCTGCGGTTCGATTTTGATTTGATGAGCAACAACCAGTGGCCGTTGTACACGATGCTCAAGACCCTGCCGCTGATCCTGATCCTGCGGGCGGTCGCCTTCTACATCTGGGATCTGTACCGCGGCTGGTGGCGCTACGTCGGCATGGAAGACCTGCTGGACATCATCAAGGCGGTGGGCATCAGTTCGCTGGCCTTCACCGCGATCGTGATGTTCGTTTTCCACGCCAGTTATCCGCGATCGGTTTTTCTGATCGACACGTTCATCTGCATCTCGTTCATTGGCGGCATCCGCTTCCTGTTGCGGGCGGTGCGCGAATACACCAAGCTGCCGCCGCGGGCGCTGAGCAAAAACGTTTTGATTTACGGCGCGCGCGAGATCGGCATCGAGATCCTCAAGGAAATCCGCGCCAATCCGCACCTGCACCTGCACGTGATCGGTTTCATCGACGATTTCGAGGCGAAAAAAGGCTTTAAGATTCACGGCGTGCCGGTGTTGGGCGGTCGCGAGGAACTGTCGCAGATCCTGACCCGCTACGGCATCGACGAGATCATCATCGCCTCGCGCACGATCAAGGCGCGCGAATTGCGCGGCTTCGTCGAGCGCTTTCAGGACAGCGGCTTGCGCTTCCGGATCATCCCCGCCGTGCGGGATATCCTGGGCGGCGAGGTCTCGATCAAGAACCTGCGCGACGTCGACGTCGAGGATCTGCTCGGCCGCGAAGCCGTCCAGCTCGACACCGAATTGATCCGCCAGACGTTCTCCGGCAAACGCGTGCTGATCACCGGCGCCGGCGGCAGCATCGGCAGCGAAATTGCCCGCCAGGTGGCGGCGCTGTTCCCGGCGCGGTTGCTGCTGTTGGAACGCAACGAAAACAACCTGTTTTACATCCACTGGGAACTGGCGCGCCGCTGGCACACCGTGCCGATTCTGCCGGTGGTGGGCGACGCCGGCGACGCTCAGCTCGTGCAGTCGCTGATGGCCGACGAAAAGCCCGACATCATTCTGCACGCCGCGGCCTACAAACACGTACCGCTGATGGAGACCAACGCCGTCGCCGCCACGCTCAACAATATCCGCGCCACGCGCACCCTGGCGGAAATGGCGGCGCGGCAGGGCGTCGAGCGGTTCGTGCTCATTTCGACCGACAAGGCGGTTCGCCCGCAAAATGTCATGGGCCGCACGAAACGGCTGGCCGAGGGGATCACCCAGGGGTTGGCGCGGCGCGGCGGCAAAACCCGCTTTTTGGCGGTGCGCTTCGGGAACGTTCTGGCCAGCGAGGGCAGCGTCATTCCGCTCTTCCGCCGGCAAATCGCCGAAGGCGGGCCGGTCACGGTGACGCATCCGGAGATGACACGCTATTTCATGACGATCCCCGAGGCGGTGCAGTTGGTGATGCAGGCGGCCGCGATGGGCGAGGGCGGCGAAATCTTCGTGCTGGAAATGGGCGAGCCGGTGCGGATTCTCGACCTGGCGCGCAACCTGATCAAACTCTCGGGTTTCGAGCCGGATCGGGACATCGAAATCGAGTTCGTCGGTTTGCGTCCGGGCGAAAAATTGAAGGAACAATTGTGGGACGACGCGGAAGGCATCGGACCCACGTCGCACGATAAAATCCGCATGGTTCGCCGGACGCAGCCGTTCGCCGCGGATTTCGACCAGCGACTGGTGGAATTGATCGCCCTGGCCGAGCAAGGCGCGGAAGCCGAGGTGCGGCGAAAACTGCGTGATTTGGCGGGTCCGCCGGCCGAAACTGCGAGAAAGATCAAGCCTCACGAGACTGTTGACGAATCGCCCCCGGACATGACAGGATAAAACACCATCGCAGGCCGAGAAACGGAGCTTGAATGAAAGCCAGGTACTCGGGTGTATTTCTTTTGCTGCTTTGCTGCTGGTTTGGGTCGACCAGCGCGTGGGCGCAAGAGTTTGAATCGGTTCCCGACGACGTGATGCAGGGAGACATCGCGGCGCCGAAACCGAAGATCAATAATCTGCCGTTCAACATCTACGGCCTTTCGGGGCTGCTGGTGACGACAGGTACGCGCACGGTCCGGCCGGGATCGTTCGAGGTCGGTCTGGCCGGCGATTGGCTGGAAAGTTCCACCCCTTCCTACTACCGGCGGGAAGCCGCGTTCCTGGGCGCCGTCGGCATACCCGGCGGGCTGGAATTCGGCCTGCGCGTGCCCTACGTCATGTCCGATCTGAAAATCACCAGCCGCTTCAACAATCTGGGCGTGAAGGTGAACCACTACAGCAACGAAGCGAACGCCGGCCTCGGTTCGATCGAAGGCATGTTCAAATGGGGCTTCGTCCAGCAGAAAAACTTTCTGCCTGCGTTCGCGCTGGGCATCGGCGGCGTTGCGCCGGACGGCAATTACCTCCGCGGCGTCAGCGAAGTGAAGTATTACGGCGCCAAGGTGCTGCTTTCGATGGGCCTTGAGCTCAACGATCTGGCGTTCACCGATTACGCGTTCGCCATCCTGGCCGACGGCGTTTTCTACTTCCGCGACGCCGGGATCGACAATCGCGATTACGAGGAAAAAAGCGGCATCGTGCACGCCGGGATGATTTTCCCGCTGCATCCGCGCAATTTCCTGGAATTGATTCTCGAATACGAAGGCGAATTGATGCGCGGCACCACGAACGAACAGGACACCAACGCGCCGCTGCTCAGCCTGCGTTTCGTGACGCATCACTTCAACGTCACCCTCGGCGCCAAATACACCTTCTACGAGGATCCCGACTACGACGACACCCTGAGCTACCTGGGGACGTTCTCGTACACCTATTTTTAATTCGCGACGATTTCGTTAATAAGCCGTCGTGCCCTTGGCTGGCGGCTTTTTCATTTCAGCCCGAAGAGGCGCTTGCCGCGATCACGGCGCAATGAAGAGGATCGTCGGCGAACTCCGCCATGCCAATCAAACCGGGTGACGAATTTTGTCGATCGGTTCGATGTACTTCTGGCTTGCGTTGTCGATGCTGTGCTGCACAATCGGGCGGCAGTTGAAATCCTGACGGAGAAGCAGCGTCGCTACGGAATTCCGCTAAGCGCGCCCCGACTCGCATTCAGCCGCGATAAAGTGAATTTTTCAATTCGAGTACGAGTTTTTTCCGACGGGTGTGTTGTTGCCGTTGACCTGTTCCCCGGTGCAATTGTCCTTGCTGGAGTGATTCATCTCCAAATTTGGGATGACGATCGGCTTGATCTCATTCAGCTTGATTAGGTCGAGTTGGTAATTGGGGTGATCCCGATCCCAAAATCTTCTTGGATTGGTAATTAAATAATACCAATGGTTTTTCTTTTTCGGAATTGACGGGAGCGGAAGATTAAATTCGGGTTTTTCAAGAGTTCTTGGTTCAATCGATGGCTCGGTTTTTTCGATGGCCGGAAAGGCGGGTTTGTTTTTTGGATTATTAAAATAGTATGCCCATTCTTTTTGTAATTTGATGACTTTGTCCGACAAACCGGCAATTTGACCATTGATGTTACTGATTTCGCGATCCAATTCGAAAAAGAATTGATCATCCCGTTCGCGAATTTCGCCTGCTTGATTAAGGATTTCCTTTATTTTAAATATGGTCTGTTGTTGCTCCTCGAGTTGATTGCCGGCCAGGAGAGTATCGATTACTAATTTCAAATAGTCGGCATTGGTTCGGAATCCGGGGAAATTGCGATTGAAGTCATTCAAATTGATCGTGATGAAATTATAATTATTGATCGTAATTTTGTGTTCGTTTTCGTTAATTTTATTCATCATGTTTTGGATCAGTGCAGAATTTTCATTCGCTGATTTATTCCCTCCAATTTGGATGACAATCTGCGTGACTCCGATTATTGCCGCGATAGCAACGCCGATGATGGTTATTATCAAAGCTATTCTTGCCATAAAGGACTCCCCCAATAAATATTTGATAAGCGAGGAAATTAATGGACAATTAATCCGGCAAATTGTTACGGAAGATACAAAAGTTGTCAATGTTGGAATAATGTAAAAAGATTCATACGAAAAAATTGCCGGACCCCGCGGGGCCCGGCGATTTTCTTTTCGAACCTGATGAAAGTTCTTACGCGCGGCCGGCGCTGCCGAGCACGGCCTCGTTCTTGTGTTTGATCAGCTTGACCAGTTCCGCGCGGGCGGGGCCCAGGTATTTGCGCGGATCGAATTCCTTCGGCTTGGTGCCGAAGACTTCGCGGATTTTCGCGGTCATCGCCAGACGGCCGTCGGAATCGATGTTGATCTTGCAGACGGCCGAGGCCGCGGCGCGGCGGAGTTGTTCCTCGGGGACGCCCAGGGCGCCGTCGAGCTGGCCGCCGTACTGGTTGATCAAGGCGACATATTCCTGCACCACGCTGCTGGCGCCGTGCAACACGATCGGGAAGCCGGGAATGCGGCGCTCGACCTCTTCGAGGATGTCGAAACGCAACGGCGGCACCGATTCGCCCGGCTTCACCTTGAATTTGAAGGCGCCGTGGCTGGTGCCGATGGAAATGGCCAGCGAATCGACGCCGGTCCGCTTGACGAAATCCTCGACCTGATCGGGATCGGTGTAGTGCGATTTGGCGTGCGAGACTTCGTCCTCGATGCCGGCCAAGACGCCCAGCTCGCCCTCGACGGTCACATCATATTGGTGGGCGTATTCGACGACTTTTTTCGTCAGCGCGATGTTGTCCTCGTAGGAATGGGCGGACCCGTCGATCATCACCGAGGAAAACCCGGTTTCGATGCAGTTGACGCACAGTTCGAAGGTGTCGCCGTGATCGAGGTGCAGCACGATGGGGATGTTGCTGCCCATTTCCCGGGCGATTTGCACCGCGCCCTGCGCCATGTAACGCAGCAGCGTCTGGTTGGCGTAATCCCGCGCGCCTTTGCTGACTTGCAGAATGACGGGGGAGGACGTTTCGGCGCAACCGATGATGATCGCCTGCAGTTGTTCCATGTTGTTGAAGTTGTAAGCGGGGATCGCGTACTTGCCCTGCATGGCCTTGGCGAACAATTCCCGCGTGTTCACCAGGCCCAGTTCCTTGTAACTGACCATCTTTCAACTCCCGTGGTGCGATGGGTTCAATCTGACGTTTGTATATTGGTCACTCGGGAGGGGTTTGTCAAAGCAACGGGCGACAATTTGCTTTTCCGGGCGGCCCCTGCAATACTGCGAAAAACCGATGGGAATTGCCTGCAGTCATGAGCGAAGCGACCGCGTACCGGCTGGTGATCGGCCTGCCCGCATACAACGAAGAGCGCAATCTGCCGGACCTGTTGCGCGATATTCGGGCTTGCGCCTTGCCCGCCGGCGTCGTTTTGGTCGTGGATGACGGCAGCACCGATCGGACGGCGGCGATCGCCGGCGAGTGGGGCGAGCGGCTGCCGGTCGTCTTGCACCGCCACCGAGCGAACCAAGGGCTCGGCGCGGCGATCCGCAGCATTCTCCGCGAGGCCGATCCGTTGCTG
The DNA here is from genome assembly GCA_012517325.1 of Myxococcales bacterium. Classification (NCBI taxonomy): domain Bacteria; kingdom Pseudomonadati; phylum Myxococcota; class Myxococcia; order Myxococcales; species Myxococcales bacterium. The sequence continues at coordinate 80,544 of JAAYVF010000073.1, forward strand.
ACCACGGACGGCGTTCTGGTGATCATGGACGCCGACGGCTCGCACCGCCCGGAACAGATCCCCGCCATGCTGGCCAAATTGACGGAGGGATTCGACATCGTCATTGCCTCGCGCTACACGGCGGGCAGCCGGGTGCGCGGGGTGCCCTGGCATCGCCGGCTGCTCAGCGGCGGAGTACGGGTGCTGGCGCGGCTGCTGCTGGGTGTCAAGGAAGTGCGCGATTTCAGCTCCGGCTACCGGGCGATCCGCGCCTCGTTCCTGCGTGAGGCCCAGCGGCGGTACGGCGGCGAATTGGCCACCGAGCCGGGCTTTGCGGTCACGCTCGAGGTGTTGATCAAAGGGTTGCGGTGCGGCGCGCGCGTCGCGGAAATCGGTTTGGATTTACGCTACGACCTCAAGCAGGGCGCCAGCAAAATCCGCCTGGCGCGGACGGTTGCCGCCTATTTTCGCTTGTTGGGCCGCTTGCGGCGCCTTAAACCGGCGCCTTGAAACGAGGGGTGTCATGACGAAAAACGGCTGGTTGACGATCCTCTGGTTGCTTTGCCTGACCCTGGCCGCCGGCTGCGGCGGCGATGACGACGATGATTCCGCGGGCGACGACAGCGTCGATGACGACGCCACGCCCGGCGACGACGATTCCTCGGGCGACGACGAGGCGGACGCGGTATCCTCCGCCAGCCCGGAAAACGATTCGCAGGTGTTGACGCCGGCGCACGACGGCTGGGGATCGGCCGCCTGCCTGACCTGTCATGCCGATCCGCACCGCGGCGGCTTCATCGAGGGCGAATGCGTCACCTGTCACGGCCGCAACGGCGCGCCGGACCGCCCGACGGGCCATGCGATCGCCGATTGCGCGTCGTGCCACGCGGATTCCCATCAGGAAATGAACTTCGCGGAGCGGCATTGCACGGCCTGCCACAAATTCGCGGCCGGCGACGCTTGTCCGGCGACCGCGGACTACGACGTGGTGGTGATCGGGGCCGGCGGCGGGGGGCTCGCGGCGGCGAATATGCTGGCGCAAGCCGGCCTGAAGACCGCGCTGGTCGAAAAACAATACAAGGTCGGCGGCTACATGGCGAACTTCCGCCGGGGCGATTACCGCTTCGAGGCTTCGCTGCACGCCATCGGCGGGTTGAGCGGCGGCGAAAGCAAGGACGCCTTCGAGGACTTCCATCAACTCGGCATTTTCGACCGGCTCGAGTTGCACCGCAGCGACCCGATGTACCGGTCGGTTTTCCCCGGCCTGACCGTGGATGTGCCGGCCGACCTGGCGGCCTACCAGGCGCGTTTGACCGAACTGTTTCCGGCCGAAGCCGCGGGCATCGCGGCGCTGTTCGCGGAATTGCAGGCGATCGACCTGGTGCTCAACGCGGTCACGCGCCTGGAGGAGAACTTCAACCTGGACGATCTGCAAATCCTGCTGGCCAATCCCGGCCCGACCTTGCGGCTGCTGCTTTACATGAAGCTGTCGCTGAAGGAAATGGCGGCGCGGTATATCAGCGATCCGCAATTGACCGGCCTGTGGGAGCAGTTGGTGACGTTTCTCGGCGGCGGCCCGGCCGATCTGCAGGCGCTGTATTTCCTGACGATGTGGTTCAGCTACCACGGCGGCGGCTATTACTATCCGCTCGGCGGTTCCGAGGCGATCGCGGAAGCGATGGCCGACGTCTTCCTGGAAAGCGGCGGCACGCTGCTGCTCAACACCCGCGCGACGAAAATCGTCATCGCCGACGGCCGCGCCACGCAGGTGCGGACCGAGAACGACGTCTGCCTCAACGCGCGCTACGTGGTTTCCAACGCCAACGCTCCGGACACGCTGCTCAACCTGGTGGGCGAGCAGTATCTGCCCGCCGATTACACCGCAAAGCTCAAGCAGATGACGATCGGCGCGGCCACGCTGCAGATCTTCCTCGGCGTCGACCGCGACTACGCCGAGTATTTCCCCGGCACCCACGAAATCATGATCAACGAAACCTTCGACCAGGACGAAAGCTACCGCTTCGTCGCCGACGGCGATCCGGAAAAAGTGCCGATCATCATCGCCGACTACTCGGTGGTCGATCCGACCGCGGCGCCCGCCGGCAAAAACGTCATCGCCATGGCGACCTACCTGCCCTACGACTGGCAGGAAACCTGGCAATACGCCAAGGGTTACGAGCGGTACGACGAATTCAAGGAAGAGACCGCCGCGATTTTCATCGACCGCGCGGAAAAATTCCTGCCCGACCTGAGCCAGCATGTCGAAGTGCTCGAAGTGGGAACGCCGGTGACGAATTCCCTCTTTTCCCTGAATCCGCTGGGCACGATCTACGGCTGGGCCAATACGCCCGAACAGGGCACGTTGCGCCGGCTGTCGCAACAGACACCGATCGACAACCTGTTGCTGGCCGGAGCCTGGACCTTCCCCGGCGGCGGCCAGGCGGCGGTGATCAGTTCGGGAATGTCGGCGGCCGGAATGGTGCTCGACAAGGAAGCGGCGGGCGGTTCGCGTTAACGGCCGTTCGCCCGGCCTTTTGTTGACATTTTCCTCGCCGGAAGCGCATGCTGACCAACAGGCGGCATGACGGGTGGCGTGCCGCATCACGGGAAACCCAAGCAACCAGAAGCATTCATGAACCGTGCGGTCACCGGCCGACTGATTTTTTTAGTCGCGCTTCTGGCGGCGTCGGCGGTCTCCTGTACCTTTGCCGACGATCAGGAAATAAACCCCGCCGAGCTTTTCAATTCATTCGACTCGCTCGATCCGTCCGCCGGCCGGGGCGACGACACCGCCGCTGACGACGACGGTTCCGGAGGCGAAATCGCCGACGTGATCGTCCTGCCGCCGCCGAAAGAAAATCCGCTCTCGCGCGTGGTGGTCATCAGCACGGCGGAAGCTTGTTCGTTATCCGGCGAGGTGACGGCCGACGGCGAATCCGGCCGCCTGCCTTCGCAACCCCGCAATACTCCGATCGGGCGTTATCACGTGCTGCGTTTCGTCGGCCTGTGGCCGGAAGGGGTCTTTCATTACGCCCTTCACCTGGCCGGCGAGAAGGAACGGCTGGTCGCCACGGGAAGCTTCACGACCCCGTCGCTGCCGTCCTGGGCACCCGTGCTCACCGTCCTGATCGACGAAAGCGACCACGACATCTGGCTGGCCGGGGCGTTCAACACGCCCGGGGATAACGGCGGCTATTTCGGCTTGAAGCGGGCCATCGTCGTGTTCGACCAGCAGGGCCGCCCCCGCTTTTTCCACGAAACGCCGCCGGAATCGGGCGAACCGACGCCGCCGAATCAGGGCTTGCGGGTGCTGCCCAGCGGTGAAATGGCCTGGTCGGATACGCGGGCGATCACGGCGGTCAACCTCGCCGGCCGCGAGCGGCGGCTGTTCGATCTGGATCTGGCGATGCCGCTGCTCCAGGCGGGACATCACGAATTCATTCTGAACGAAACGGCCGACGAAGCTTTGATTCTGACCAACCGTCTCGGCTCCGGCGTGAAATGCGACCTGCGCACCCCGACCGATCGAGCGGTCGGCGACGGGTGGGCGATCATCGCGCCCGACGGCGAAATCCGCCACTCCTGGAGCGTTTTCGATCACCAGGACCTGATTCCGCCCGACCGGATGAACCAGGTGATCTGTCACCTGCACTTTTTCGGCGCCGGCACCTACGACTTCACGCACGCCAATTCGATCGTCCCGCTGCCGGACGGGCGATCGGTGCTGCTGTCGCTGCGCAACACGATGGAGATCGTCAAGATCGATCTCGAGACCGGCGAAATTGTCTGGCGGATGGGCCCGGGCCTCGATTTCGCCTGGGAAGGGGCGGAATCGCTCGACGATCCCTGGTTTCACATGCAGCACGACGTCAAATGGCTGCCCGGTAACTTTTTGTTGATGTTCGACAACGCCAATTGCCATTACGACGGCAATTGTTTTCACGGCAATTGGTCGCGGGCCCTGCTGGTGGCGGTGGACGAGGAGCGGCGCGTCGTGCGGCCGGTTTGGGAACACCGCGTGCCGTTCTCGCAGGCGATGGGCAACGTCGAACCGCTGCCGAACGGCAGCGTGCTGATTTTCACCGGCTGGCAAGGTTATCTGTACGAGGTTACGCCCGATCACCGGGTGGTTTTCAGTTGCCGGTGGCCGTTTTTCAACAAGAGCCTCAACATCCGGTATTTCCCGGCGCTCTGGGAGAAATGAAAAAACCGGCAACCATTGACTCGAAGAAGGAACCGCCCATGGTTCCGCGAAAATACGGCGAGTGCCGCCGGCGCCGAGAGGTGATTATTTATTCTCGCAATCTCGTCTGACGGTGGTTCTTTTTTTTAGTGCCGGTCAATAAAAAGTATGGTATAGCGGTTTGGGGGCTCCTCTTTTCATGCGGGGGAGACAGATGGATACCTATCGGAAGCTACTGTTATTCACGATTCTGGCTCTGTTGGGAGGGCTGCCGCTGCTCGCCTGCCAGGATGGCGACGAACTCGCCGCCGACCGGATACCGCTCGATGACGATCAAGAATCGACGCCCGATCAATCCAATCCGGACGATGACGACGACGACGACACCGCCGGCCCGGGGATCAGCGATCCGGCCATGAATGAGATGTTGCAGGCGCTGGTCGATGAATACGTCATTTTCAGCGGCGATCCGGGCATGGCGATGGGCGTGTGGCTGCCGCGCGAACTCAGCCGGACGTTCGTCGCGGGACAGGCCAATCTGGAAACCGGTCTGGACTTGGCGCCCGACATGCGATTTCGCGTCGGCAGCAACACGAAAATGTTCGTCGCCGCGGTCATTGTGCAATTGGCCGAGGAAGGCCTGTTGTCGCTGGACGATCCGATCACCGATTACCTGCCGGATACCTATTCCCAATGGGAAGACATCACCATCGAGCAGTTGTTGCGGATGGAAAGCGGGATCGCCGAATTCATCATGGATCAGATTTTCTGGGCGGTCACCCTGTTGACCCGCACGCTGCCGAAGGATCCGGAATTCATTTTATCGTTCGTGGCCGACAAGCCGCTGATTTTCGAGCCGGGTTCGCAATGTTCCTACTGCGACACCAACTATATCGTCCTGGGGATGATCCTCGAAGCGGTGACCGGCAACGACGCGGCATCCGAAATCGAAAACCGGATCATCAAGCCGCTGGGCCTCAAGAAGACCTTTCTGGACATGAAGCTATCGCACTTGAACGATCTGGCGCACGGTTACGCCGACATCCAATTGGCCGGCGCGGTCTTCGGCTTGAGCGGCGACCTGATGGCCATCACCGCGCTGATCCCGCCCTGGATGATGATGTCGGAAACGATGTTCGACGGCACCTACCTCATCAATCCCACCGCATTCTGGACGGCGGGCGCGATGATCAGTTACCCCGAGGATCTCAACCGCTTCATGAAGGCGTTCATGAACGGCGAACTGTTCGGCCCCGAAATGGTCGACCAGGTGCGGAAATTCCGCACCTGCGACGAATACGGCGAGGAGATCAACTACAGCATCGGCATCATGGCGCGCGAAACGCCCTACGGCTACGCCTACGGCCACGGCGGCAAGCATTTCGGCTACTCGACCGACACCTACTATCTGCCCGACGCGGATTTCGGTTTCAGTTTTCTACACAACTGGGTGCCCGACCAGAACGAAGGCCTGATGGATGAACTGTGGCGCACCGCCATGGGCGATTTGCCGCGGTCGCGGCAGGCTTGCCGTCCGCCGGAGGGCTTCTTTCCCGCCGACGAGAAAAACTACGTCCATTTCCGCATCAAAGGCGTCATGAACGATCCGGCCGAGGAAGAGCCGCTGCCGGCCATTGCCTATGCGCCGGTCACCGTGGATGACGCGGTCATTCCTTTTTACGGGTTGGATTCGACACTGACGCTCGAAGCGAGCCGGGACGACAAACGGCTGCGTGCCGAGATGGTCGGCCCCAACACGGAAGAGGGGTTCGAATGGCGCGAGGTCGTGCTGGAAATGGACGAGGCCACCCTGACGCAAACGACCGACGGCTACCTTGATATCGGTACGGACGAAACCGCCATGCCGTTCTACCTGACGCTGGAAAAGGTGCGGAAAAACACCGAAACGCGGTTGGCCGACAAGCGCTGCGTCATCGGCGTCCCGGATTGGGAACGCGCTTCGCGGCTGTATCTCTGCGAGCCGGAACGGCTGTCGCTCGAGGCCGGACAGATCGTTCGCCTGTTCGGGCGCGTTGCCGTCAAGCTGGATGAAAAAGCGGTGACCGCTTATCTGGAGCGGTTCGACCGGCCGTCGTGCGTTTGTGCCACCGAACTGGGCGAGTGGGAGCCCTGCGAATAAACCCGGAACCAAAGGAAAGAAGAGGGCAGGGATGAGCGCCGTCGTCTCGCCGCGGATGATCGTCAAGGAAACCGTCGTGCCGGCGCCTCGCGCGGCGGTCTGGGAAGCCTGGACGACCCGGGAGGGAATCCGGACCTTTTTGGCGCCGGAGGCCCGGGTCGAATTGCGCTTCCGGGGGCCGTTCGAGATTCATTTCGACCGCGACGCCCCGGCCGGTTCGCAAGGGTCGGAAGGGATGACGATTCTTTCCTATCTGCCGGAGGAAATGCTTTCCTTCACCTGGAACAATCCGCCGGAACTGGCCGAAATCCGGCACGAGACGACTTTTGTGGTCGTGCAATTCATGGCGGTTTCGCCCGGGGAAACGCGGGTCAAGTTGACGCACCTCGGCTGGCCGGAAGGCGCGATCTGGGACCGGTCGTTCGCCTATTTCGACCGCGCCTGGGGCGTGGTGATGGACCGGCTGCGCCGGCGGTTCATTGACGGACCGTTCGGTTGGCGGGCCAACGGCTAAACGCACTCCCTGCCGGGAGGCGCGACACTCAGGGCATCGTTCGCACGAGGCGGAAGCCCAGGTTGTAGCTGTGGGCGTTTTGCATAATGGAGAGACGGGCCGCCGAGCGGGCATACCGCGCCTCGTCAAACCAACTGCCGCCGCGCACCGTCCGGCCTGAACCACCGTCCGGCCCCGCCGGATCGGTCGCCGGTTCCAGGTCGGCGGCGTACCAATCCCAGGTCCATTCCCAGACGTTGCCGCTGATGTCGTAAATGTCCCAGGCGTTCGCGGCTTTTAAACCGATCGGCGCCGGGGCGCCGCCGGTGTTGCCGCAGTACCACCCGATCGCGTCAAGATTCGTGTCGAGCGGCGAGCAAGCCGGATTGGTGATTCCGCCGTTGTAAAAAGCCGTCGTCGAACCCGCGCGGGCCGCGTATTCCCATTCGGCTTCGGTCGGCAACCGATAGCCCTGGCAATCGTAAACCGAAGTCACGCCGTTGAGCGCCACGGTCGCGGTGGAAATGCCTTGTTGGGTGGCATTCATGCAATTCATGTAGTTCGCGCCGACGGCGGTCGTGTCGCGGCAGACGACATCGCTCAAGGCGTAACAGGGCGAGTGGCCGGCGAGTTCCGAAAGCCGGTTGGCGGCGGCGAGCGTGTCGTACCAGCTCATGGATTCGACCGGGCAATGGTCGCCGCATTCGCCGGCGGGCGCGAAGTAGCTTGGATTCCAGCCCATCAATGTCGTAAACGCCAGTTCGGTCGTTTCGTATTTGCTGATTTCGAAGTTGTGAGTCAGGGTTACGCTGTGCTGCGTCTCGTCGGCGCCGCGTCCCGGTTCGCTTTCCGGGCTGCCCATGATGAAGGTGCCGTTAGGAACAATGACGAAACCGGGCGAGGCTGTCGCATCGTCGTCGTCATCGTCATCGTCGCCTGCGTCGTCATCGCCGGCGTCGTCGTCGGTGGCGTCATCGTCGCCGGTATCGTCGTCGGTCGCATCGTCGTCGCCGGCATTGCCGCCGGAATCGTCGTCGTCATCATTGCCGCAGTCACAAGCCGCGCCGGAAAGTAAAAGACAGCAGAGCAGGGAAGCCAAAAGCAAGTGATGGGAAGTATGCATGGACCCCTCCAATACAAAATTTATCCATATTCAATAATAAATAAATTGGCAGGTCAAGTTTTTTCAGATATGCGAATAAAATTTCAATTTTCCTCTTTCCATTGGAGAAGAGGGAATAAAAAAGCCCCCGCCGCGAGGGCGGGGGCTTGGTTGATCGAGGGGGCAAGCGATCAGGGAATCGTCCGCACGAGGCGGAAGCCCAGGTTGTTGCTGTGGGAATCCGGCGCGATAGAGATGCGGGCCGCCGAGCGGGCATACCGCGCCAGATCGTACCAACTGCCGCCGCGGACCGAATGGTTCGTGCCGCTGCCGGCGCCTTCCGGATCGGTGCCGCCGGCCGGGCTGGCGGTGTAATAGTCCCAGTTCCATTCCCATACGTTGCCGCTCATGTCGTACAGATCCCAGTCGTTCGGATCTTTTTGTCCCTTGGTCATGGTCGCGGCGGCGTTGCCGCAGTACCAGCCGATCGCGTCGAGGTTGGTGTCGAGCGGCGAGCACAGCGTGTTGGTGATGCCGCCGTTGTAGAACGCGGTGGTCGATCCGGCGCGCACCGCGTATTCCCATTCGGCTTCGGTCGGCAGGCGGTAGCCGACGCAATCGTAAACCGAGGTCACGCCGTTGAGCGCCACGGTCGCCGAGGTGATGCCCCGCTTGGTCGGGTTCATGCAGTTCAGGTAGTCAGTACCGACGTTGGTGCCGTCACGGCAGACGACGTTGCTCAGCACGTAGCAGGCGTCGTGGCCCACATCGGCCGAGTATTCGTTCGCGTAGGCCAACGCGTCGTACCAGCTCATGTACTCGACCGGGCAATTGTCGCCGCAATCCGCGCCGACTTCGTTCGGGCCGAAATAGCTCGGGTTCCAACCCATCCGCGTCGCGAAATCGCCTTGGATGGTTTCGTAGGCGCTCATTTCGATATTGTTCGACAGCGTCACGCTGTGCTGGGCCTCGTTGCTGAACCGGCCCAATTCACTGTTGGGGCTGCCCATCGTGAAGCTGCCGCTCGGGACCAGAGTGAAGCCGTTGGTGAAGCAGGTTTCGCTGTTCTCGTCGCAGTATTCCCACGTCGCGTCGCACGGCGCGGTTCCGGCCTGGCAGCCGTCGGTGGGATCGCAGGTTTCCACGCCGTTGCAGTATTCGTTATCGTCGCAGGTCAACGGCGTGCCGGCCTGGCAGCCGTCGGTGGGGTCGCAGGTTTCGGTGCCGTTGCAGACATCGCTGTCGTCGCATTCCAGCGGGGTGCCCGGCTGGCAGACGCCGTCGGGGTCGCAATACTCATCGCCGTTGCAAACGTCGGTGTCCAGGCAATCGCTGTTGTCGTCGCATTCCGGCGTGGTGTCGTTGTCGTCGTTGTCATCGTTGTCGTCGTTATCGTCGTTGTCGTCATCGTCGTCATCATCGTCGTCGTCGCCGGTATCGTCGTCGCCGGTGTCGTCGTCGCCGGTGTCGTTGTCGTCGTTGTCATCGTCGTCGTCGTCCGCGGGCGAGGTGTCGTCGTCGCCGGTGTCGTTGTCGTCGTCGGCGGTCCCGCCGGAATCGTCATCGTCGTCCCCCTTGTCGCAGGCCGCGACAAAAAGGAAAAGACAAAACAGGAACAGCAATACCAACAGTTTGGATTGAGTGCTCATCTTTTTTTCCTCCAGGACATGTAAGATATTATGCATTGAATCGAAAAGCCCGAAACCCGTCAAGCTCCTTTTCCGTATTTCGTTTTTTTTTCACCACGCCGCAAACGTGGCGGGTCTTTTCTTCAAAACGAAGCCGGCGACGGTGCGGATCAATCCCGGGCGCACCGAAAACCCGTGTTTCTACTACCGGCGTCCGGTGTCGCCCAGGTTCGCGACGAAACGCGCAAATTGGTGTCCTCAAAATCCCAGGCGCCGCCGCGCAAAACGTGGACCGAGCCGGACTCGGGGCCTGGCGGATCGGTCAAGGGACCGACCGAATAATAGGTCGGCGAATACCAATCGTTCACCCACTCCATGGCGTTGCCCGCCATATCGCGCAAGCCGAACGGGCTGCGACCGTCGGCGGTTTGATACGCGCCGCCGTGATCGCTGCCGTCGAAATAGCCGATCGGCGAGGTCCAGGGATAGCTGCCGGTTTCAAAAGGATCGAGGGAATCCCGGTAATTCGCCGCCCGCTCGGTCCAATGATCGCCCCAGGGATAAATATAGTGTTCCGCATCTCCCTTGGCCGCTTTTTCCCACTCCGCTTCCGTCGGCAACCGCCCACCGTCCCACTCGCAGAAAGCCTGAGCGCCGTCCCAGGTGATCAAAACCGCCGCCCGGTTTTCGTAACCGGGATCCACCACCCACACCCCGGCCTCTTCATACAACCCCTGATAGGGGAACGCGTGCGCCGAATAAAGACAGGTGTGCCCGCCGCAATTCTCGCCGTGATCGTTGAGAAATTCCGCGTAGCGCCCGTTGGTCACTTCGAATACGTCAATGTAATAGTCGGCAAGAGTAATCAGGCGACGGGGCATTTCGTTGACTTTGCAATGGGTATCGTCCGGTTCGCAGCTCTGCCAAAACTTGCCCGCCGGGATCAGAACCCGGTCAAAGAAATGGTCGCCATTGTCATTATTGTCATTGTCGTTATTGTCGTTATTGTCGTCGTTATCATCGTTGTCATCGTTATCATCGTTATCATCGTTGTCGTCATTGTCGTCGTTATCGTCGTCGGCGGGGTTGTCCGTGGAATCGTCGTCATCGTTTTCGCCGCAGGTCGCGGTCAGTAAAAGCAGACCGAGAAGAAAAATCGAGGATGTCACCAGCGAAAGGGCATGCATTGCATCCTCCAATTCATGTCAATACCGGCCAATTAAACTCGCCCGCGACGAAACGGTCAAGCGCCATTCGCCGCGCCAGGCATACTATTTTTAGTAAATATCCAATTCGAGGGGGGGCATCGCCGGCGGCGCCGCCGGTCCGAGGGAGTTGGGAATAATTTTACCGGTACAGCCCGTCCGGGTCGACTTCCTCGCGCAGGATGCGCAATTCCTCGGCGGTCGGCGGATCGTTGCGCTCGAGGTGATCGGCGACCAGCAGCTCGAAGCCGGTATTGGCCCGAACGTCCTCGACGGTGATGCCGGGATTGAGCGACAGCAGTTTCATCCGACAGGTTTCTTTGTCGAAACCCATGATGCCCAGGTTCGTCACGACGCGGTAAGGGCCGGTGCCGGCGGGCAGGCCGGCCGCCTCGCGCGCGCCGGGGCCCTGCAAAAAGCCCGGCGTGGTGATGAAGTCGACTTTCTCGACGAAGCGTTTTTTATCCTGGCGCATGATCATGATCGTCCGCCAGATCAGCGAGCCGATGTCGTTGGCGCCGCCGGAACCGGGCAGCCGCACCTTCACCTTGTCGGGCGAGCCGATCAGCGTCGAGTTGAGGTTGCCGTAGGCGTCGATCTGCGCGCCGCCGATGAAACCGTATTCGATGAAGCCGCGCTGCGCGGTTTCCATGACTTCGCAAATGCTCGAGGCCACGAGCGCCCGGTTGAACGTGCGCATGTCGCCGACCGCGAGCGGCAGCTTTTCCAGTTCCGCTCCCAGGCCGCCGAACTCGAAAATCGGCACCAGGTTGGGCGCGCGCAGTTTTTGCGCCAGCGACGCGGCCAGCATCGGAATGCCCGTGCCGATAAAGGCCATCGAGCCGTCCTCGACCAGTCGGCTCGCCAGGCAGATCAACAATTCGCTCGGACCATAGGTAACGTCGGTCATGACGGATCCTTCCCTTACTTCCGGATGCGCAGTGCTTGCAGCTTGTCGCGGCCGATTTTATCGAGCAGCGCCTGGTGATCCCGCACGCCGTCGACCCATTCTTTCAGGTAAGCGGCGGCGCCTTCGGCGGTCTGTGTGGTCTCGATGAACATTTTGTAATGCGCCTCGTCGCGCTCGTAGCAGCCGGTCATTTCGCCCGGCCAACAACCGAACGGCGCGGGCACGACGGCGTCGACGCAGTACCACGGAATGATCGTCCGGTTGGGTTCGGCGCGGAATACCTCCGAGTCGACGATCTCCTCGGCGGAGATGACGAGCTTTTTCGAGGCGCGGGCCATTTCCGCGGCAAAGCCCGAGATACCGTCGATCTGGCAGTTGCCGAACTTGTCGGCGCGATTGACGTGAATGAAACCGACGTCCAGCACCAGCGCCGGCAACAGCGCCACCGGCCGCCGGGTGAACGGATCGTCGATTACTTTCGCGGCGCTGTATTTCAGGGTGTCGGTGCCGAGCATGGAATAGGTCGGAAGAAACGGCACGCCCATGGCCGCCGCCTTGAACCGCCAGGTGATGGCGCCGTTCGACCACTCGATGACCTCGGTCACCTGGCCCGATTCGACGGCGCGCCGCAAGAGCGGGCTGACGCCGTATACTTCCTGGCCGATGTAGGTGCAGTCGATGCGCTTGACGATGCCCGCCGCGAGCAACAGGTCGGCCTCGTGCACTCCCTGCCCGGCGAGGTCGAAATTCTTCTTGCCGCTGCGGATCAGGGCGCGGGTCAGCGACATCGGGCAGCGGACCGTCCCATACAACTCGATGCCGATGTACTGGCCGTCGCGCACGAAACGGGCGATGGCTTCGTCTTCGGTCATCCGCTTGTCGACCAGAGCCTTGCTGCGATGGCGATTGTGTTCCCGCAGCGCTTCCAGGTCGGGGGGGTTGATCAGGGTACGGACGCCTTCACGGGGAAAAACGTAGGGGGTTTCTTTCATGAACCACGGGCCTCACAGCGTGTTTGGGGTTTCCAGGTTAACGAGTTGAACCGGTTCGTCAAGGCTGCAAAGTTCCCTCGCCGAGCCGCCGGCCGATGGCGCGATAGATCAGCCGCGCCGCCAGAAAATCGGGCGCGTGCAGGCCGGCGAGCGGCGCCAGTTCCACCACGTCCAGGCCGATCACCCGGCGGTGCGCGAACAACCAGGCCAACATTCGGTCCACTTCGTGCCAGGAAAGGCCGCCGGGTTCGGGAGTGCCGGTCGCGGGCATTTCCGCCAGATCGAAGACGTCCAGGTCGATGGTCAGATAAACGGGATCGCCGAGCTTGGCCTCCAGAAACGGCAACGGATCGCGGCCGCCGCGGATTTCCCAGGCGTGCAGCACCTTGACCGGCAGCGTGGAATAAGCCGCCGCCTGCTCCTTGTCGTAGGAGCGGATGCCGATCTGGGTCACTGGCGCGCGTTCGACCATCCGCCGGGCGGCGCAGGCGTGCGAGTAGGGGTCGTCCTCGTATTGCTCGCGCAGGTCGGCGTGGGCGTCGAACTGCAGCACGTGCAAATCGGGATGGCGCGCGATCGCCGCCGCGAACGGCGCCAGGGCGACGGTATGCTCGCCGCCCAGGACGATCGGAAAGCGGCCTTCGTCGAGGTGCCGCGCGACGATCGCGGCATAGCGCTCGATCATTTTGGCGGGCGATAGGCGGCTGACCGTTTTCGGATTGCCGAGCGGTTCGCTGAAGATGCCCGCGCGGTACGGTTCCAGCCCCAGGAATTCGTCGTAAAACTCCACCTGGTGGCTGGCCCGCAAAATTGCTTCCGGCCCCAACCCAGTGCCGGCGCCGAACGAAACAGTTCGTTCGTAAGGAATCGGAATGATCGCCGCGCGCGCTTGCTCGCGATGGAAAAACGGCTCGGGAATGTCGTAATAGTTCGGCTTCATCCATCGGGCTCCAGTGTTTCGCGGTCATCAATGTAGTGAAAAACCGGCGCTTCGTCGAGCCGCATGGCTCTCAGTTTTCTGAGGGGGATGGAGCCCGAGTCTCAGTTTTTTTAATGGCCGGTTTTTTCTGAAAATAAAAAACAATAATCATATTGAATGGTTGTCATTAAGCCGGTATCTGGCATGTTATTTGCCACCAGTTTATTTAGAGGACTGGAGAAAGCGGTAGGTGCGCCTACCTCATGATTTTTTTCGTGAAGGAGTTTTCCATGAAAGCCAGACGATGGTCGGGATTGGCTTTGGGTTTGGTCATGCTGAGCTTTTTACTGCTGGCGCCGGCCTGCGATCAGGGCGGCGGCGACAATGAGGATCAATACTCCCAATCCAAGGGCCTCTACCGTTGCCAAAACTGCGAAGAGGTTTTGGATTGGCTGCATGAAATGGCGATCGCCCGGATGGAGCGGATCGTCGACGAATCCAACGGTCAGGGCTACTACGATGACGACGATTGGGGCGACGACGATACCGCCGCCGCCAACGACGACGATACCGGCGGCTGGTTCGACGACGACGCCGCGGACGACGACATGGCCGCCGATGACGACGATTCCGGCGATGACGAAGCCGCCGACGACGATCAAAGCGGCGACGCCGGCGACGACGACGATTACACCGACACCAACACCCAGGAAGAAGGGGTCGACGAACCCGATCTGGTGAAGACCGACGGCAACTATATGTATCTCGCGACCGGCGGCTACCTGATCGTCTTCGACGCCTCGCCGGGCAGCGAAACCCACGAAATCGGCCGGGTCGACATCGAAGGTTACGTGACCGAAATGTTCCTTTCCGGCGACAAGGCCCTCGTCTTCTCCCGGATTTATTCCGATCAATTGCGTTCCGGCGTGTGGCCCGAGGTCGCCCGCGATGAATTGTACTGGCTGATTTCCAAGCTGACGGTGGTCGATCTGACCAATCGGGCGGAACCGGCGGTGATCCGCGAGGTTTTCGTGGAAGGCGAGGTCGCCAGCAGCCGAATGATCGACGGCGCGGCCCGCATCGTGTTCAGCGTCGACAAACCGGGGCCGGAACTCGAGTACTACATCGATTGGTACCAATACGAAAATGACGAGGAACGGCAGGCCGCCCTGGAAGACCTCAAGGCGCAAAACCGGGCGATCATCGAATCCACCGGGCTCGAGGCCTGGTTGCCGCGCTACTTCAATATTCTGCACAACGATTCCGGCGAAGAAGCGTCCGCGGGCCAGTTGGCCGATTGCGAGGATCATTACCGGCCCGAAAAGCCCATGGGCACCGCGATTCTCTCGGTGATGACGATCTTGATGGACGATCCGACCGCGCGGCAGGTCGATATTTCGGTCATCGCCGACGGGTACATCGTCTACGCCAGCCAAGGCAATCTCTACGTGGCCGGCACGGTCGACGCGGCCTGGGAGTGGGAAAGCGAGTCGGGCGAATTCGACGACACCAGCCCGATTCACCGCTTCGACATCGCCTCGCGGCCGGACGAGGCCGTTTACGTCGGTACCGCCTATGTGCCCGGCTGGATGGTCAACCAATTCAGCATGAGCGAATGGGAAGGGCACCTGCGCGTCGCCGTGACCTACGGCGGCTGGCGCACCTCGACGCCGCAGCGCAACGGCATCTTCGTCTACGAATTGAACGACGAAGGGCTGGCGGAGGTCGGTTCGCTGGAGGATCTGGCCCTCGAGGAGCAGATCTACGCGGCGCGGATGATCGGCCCGCACGGCTATCTCGTCACCTTCCTGCAGACCGACCCGCTGTTCACGGTAGACCTCTCCAATCCCGAACATCCGACGATGGCCGGCGAACTGCAGGTGCCGGGCTTCAGTACCTACTTGCAGCCGATGGACGACAATCACCTGCTGGCCATCGGGCAGGGCGGCGACGATTGGGGCGCCGACGGCACCCTCGTGGTCTCGCTGTTCGACGTGTCCGATTTCGCCGCGCCGCAATTGGCCTGGCAGTACAACTTCGGCTGGGCTTACTCGGAAGCGGCCTACGACCACCATGCCTTCCTGTACGATGGCAGCCGCAACCTGCTGGCCATTCCGCTGGTGCGGTACGGCTACGGCGACGACGACGACACCTGGATCGACGACGATACCTGGTCCGACGACGACACCGTGGTTCCGGACAAGGCGGACGACGACACCGTCGATGACGACGACACGGGCGGCGGCGGCGAGGAAGGTAATTTCGCCGGCGTGGTGGTGCTCAACGTATCGCTGGCGAGCGGTTTCTCGGAACTGGCCGAGATCGATCACAGCGGCATCCAGCCCGCGGCGGGCAGCGACCCGTATTACGACCTGCCGCAGCCGCGCCGCACGGTGCGGATCGGCGATTACCTGTACACGATCAGCGATGTCGGTCTGGTCGTGACCGAAATCGGCACCTGGGAAAACGATCAGGAAATCAGCCTGCCCTGGGAGCAGGAAGACTATTGGGACGGCGGTTACGAGGATGACGACGTTTCCGAGCCGCCCGCGGATGGCGATTGATGAATCGGCGATAGGCAAGTCAGAGGGATAAGCGGAGCATTGCAGTGAGGAAAACCCCGGCGCCCGTGGGCGTCGGGGTTTTTCCGTTAACGGTTTGGCCGAGTTGATGAAAACGACGAGCGTTTAATCGGTGATCGTCTTCTTGAGGTTCGGCAGGGTTTCCGGCTTGTCGCGGTAGACGTATTTGCTGTCGTTGCCGCGCGCCGTGACGTTTTCGTAAACGCCGCTTTCGCGCTTCACCAGCTTGGTGAACCCCAGATCGCGCAGCTCGGTGTTGGTTTTGGGGGTGTTGACGTTCGCGCGCGAAATGAGTTTGCGCACCGGCGCCCCGCAAGCGGGGCACCGGTGCAGCGGTTCGTCTTTCATCGATTGCTTGATCGCGAATACTGCGCCCAGCTCGCAAGCCGTTTCTTCATGCTCGTATTCGTAGATCGGCACGTTTTTTCTCCCGCCGATGCCGCGCCGCTAGCAGCCGCAGCCGCCGTCGTTGTCGTCGTCGTCGTCGTCCGAATCGGCCGGCGCCGCGTCGTCGTCGTCACTGCCGTTGTCGTCGTCGCCGCTGTCGTCGTCGCCGCCCGAGTCGTTGTCGTCGTCGGTATCGTCCGGGCAGATCGGATCCTCGGAATCCGTCAGGCCGTCGCAGTTGTTGTCCTTGCCGTCGTCGCAGATTTCCAGCGCGCCCGGGTAAACCGCCGGATCGTCGTTCTGGCAATCCGGCTCGCCGGTGCAGGCGCCGCCGATGCCGTAGCCGTCGCCGTCGGTGTCGAGGCACTGGTCGGCGAAGAACCAATCCCACACGCGTTGCAGGAATTCGGCGGCCACGTCGCTCTTCATCGCTTCAAGCGGGAAGGCGTTGAGCACGACCTGGTAAGTCGCCTCGACGCCGTCCGCCGGGTATTTCAAGCCGATCGGCCGGTCTTTCGGATCGCTCCAGATCGCCGTCGCGCCTTCCATCGTCCGGATGGTGTCGGAGTAATTCGTAAACGGATAGGTCAGTTGGCAACCCAGGTTGTCGGTCAGCGGTTCGCCGGTGATGCCCTTGGCCGAGGGGGTCATCATGTCGTTGTTGTAGTTGGCGACCTTGAGGTATTGCCGCACGAACGAGGTGCGGGTGTCGTAGATGTTCTGCAGCAGATCCTGGCCGGCGATGAACAGCTTGCCGCCGCCGTCGAGGTAGGCCTTCATCGCCGTTTCCTCGTCATCGGCGAACGAGCCCAGCGAGGGGCCGGTGAACCAGAGAACGGCCGGCGCCTTGGCGAGCAGCTTGTTTGGGTAATCGCCCTGCGTGGAGACCTGCCAGACGTCGTAATCGATGCCCAGTTGATCCAGGACGCCGGTGTAGAAGGCGTCGCCCTCGTATTCGCCGTCGTCGGCGATGATCAGCAGGTCGGCCGGATATTTGATCTGGCCGTTCACCGTGTACTCGGCGCCGGTCATGCCGTCGGCGGTGGCTTCGATCAGAATCGTCGCCGGGCCGTATTCGAGCAGCGCCGCCGGCACCGTGCAGTGGAAGACGCCGTCGCCCGCGCCGACGTCGCCGTGCGCGCCGTCGTCGTACAGCAGGATGGTCTGGCCGTTGTAAGTGGCCGTGACATCGACGCCCGCCACGCCGCGCCCGCAATCGTTGGTGACGCGGGCCGTGACCGGCATGTCGGTAAGCTGGTACTGTACGAATTCGGCGCCGGGCGTCACCGGCCGCGCGATCAGCGCTTGTTTGGTGCAGGCCGGCGGCACGGGCAGCAGCATTTCGCGGCCCATGTTCGATTCGCCCCAGGCGATGCGGAAATAGCCGCTTTCGCCCCAGCCGTAGCCCCACGAGTTTTTGCAGATCCAGTATTTGCTGTCGATGTCGTAGCCGACCATCACCACGCCGTGGCCGCCCATGTACATGCCCGAGTCGTGCCAGATGCCGTAGGTGTAATTGAAGAAGTCCTCGTAAACGTCGAAACCCACCGTCAACGGGCCTTCCTGCAAGGCCAGGATGATCTGTTCGTATTCTTCCTGCGTGTCGGCGACGTCGTTGAGCACGACCTGGAATTCCTCCAGGTTGAGCGTGCGCGTCGGCCAATCGCCGCAACGTTGGCCGCAAGCGTCGTCCCAGGCGTCGTATTCGAAGCAGTTTTCATCGGGAATGCCCACGTCGCGCGCCGTGATCAACACGTCGGTCATGAAGCCGCCATCGCAACCCAGGATGCTGTAGCAGCTCACGATGAACTGCTCGGAAAGGTCGAGTTGCGGATTGGTCAGGCCCAGGCGGATCGCCCAGTTGGCCTCGACGGCGCCGACGCCGGAGAAGGCGTAGCAACTGCCGCAATCGGCCTGGTCGCGCACGGGCGTCACGTATCCACCGTTGATTTCGCTCCAATCGAGGTGCCGCGGGACGTCGGCGATTTTTTTATCGGAGTGGAATTTCGGATATTGATCCAGATTGGGGCTCGGCCGCCAGCCGAGGTGCGCCATTTTCTGTTCGTAGGTCAGGTCGCTCAGCGTGGTCTTGCCGGCCAGCCAGCCCGTGCCCTGATTTTTCAGCAAATCCCGCGCCTGACCGGGCGCCGACGGATCGGCCATCGCGAACGAGGCCAGCAGCAGACCGGACAAAGCCAGAATCACCAGAGCCAACGTAATACGGCGATGCATGGATACCTCCCTCGGGTCGCTCAAGGGTTCTATCTATAGATGTTTTCGCGGATTTTTCAAGTCTGGACCGGGAGTCGAGAGCCGGTCGCGACTGGCGGGCGGCGGTCAGCGGGCGGCCGGCGTTTGGGCCGTTTCAGTGGCGGCGAAAACCAGTTTGCCGTTGAGCACGCCGCGCGAACTGATCAGGCGATCGCCAAGCCGGCGCACCTCGTCGGCCTTGCCGCGCAGCACGACGATTTCCAGGCAGCGGTGATGATCCAAATGAATGTGCGTGGTGGAAACGATCTGGGCGAAATGATCGTGTTGAATTTCGGTTAAGCGATCCGACAGGCCGCGGGTATGGTGATCGTAGACGATCGTCACCGCGCCGATGACCTCGGGGTTGCCGCTGGACCATTCCTCGCGCAGCAACGCCTCCCGCATCAGGTCGGCGATGGCTTTCGAACGCGTTTCGTAACCTTTTCCCTCGAGGTAACCGTCGAATTCGGCCAACAGGTCGGGCGGCAGCGAAACTCCGATTCGGGAAACCAATTCCTTGGACATCGTCTGGCACTCCGTGATCGATTGCCTTGACCTTAGTACAGGTTTTATCGCCTTGTCAAAATGCGTTGAACCGCCTGGAATCACAAATGAAAGTCGAAAAGCTGCCGCGATGAGGGGGGCATGTTATTAAAAACGGATATAAAACAAATAGTTAGAAATCGCAGCCGCTACTCTTGGTAAAAACGACATTGCCCTCGACAAGCTTTGGGGAATTGTGCTAGAAATGATTCTATTGGGGGGTAAGAGCATATTATAAATTTTCTTGATGATACCAAAAATCATTTGGAACTAACCACACGATGGGTTGTGGTGTCTGGATAGAAGATAGGTAAACCTTGAAAAATTAGAAAGCGAGATTTTCCGATGGTCGGTTCAAACGCCCCTATCGATCCGGAAGTCGTCGATCGCGCGGAAGAGGAAGCCGGCGAGGAACAACTGTCTTCCGGTGAGGAAATCAAGGAAAAGAATCTGGTTTATGTCGGCGCGTTGCAACGCTATCTGGCGGAGCTGCGCCATCACCCGCTGCTGACGCGCGACGAGGAGATGAAATACGCGGTCGCGTTGTTCGAAAAGGACGACAAGGAGGCGGCCTATCGCCTGATCACCGGCAATCTGCGCCTGGTCGTCAAGATCGCCATGGAATACCAGCGGGCGTTCATTCAGGTCATGGACCTGATCCAGGAAGGCAACATCGGCCTGATGCAGGCCGTGAAAAAGTTCAATCCCTATCGCGGCGTCAAGCTGTCGAGCTACGCGGCCTGGTGGATCAAGGCGTACATCCTGCGCTACATCCTCAACAACTGGCGGATGGTCAAGATCGGCACCACGCAGGCGCAGCGCAAATTGTTCTTCAACCTCCAGAAAGAGCGCGAACGCCTCGAGTCGCAGGGCTTCACCGCGACGCCGCAACTCATCGGCGAACGCCTCGACGTCCCGGCCGACACCGTCGTCGAAATGGAGCAGCGCCTCGGCCGCCCGGATTTGTCGATCGACGCGCCCGCCGGCGAGGACGGCAAGGGCACGGTGGGCGATCTCATCTCCGGTCCCGGCCATCGGCAAGACGAGATTCTGGCCGACCATCAAGAGATCCAGCGCTTCCGCGAATCGCTGGCCGAATTCGAGATCAACCTCGGCGACAAGGAAGCCTTCATTCTGCACCACCGGCTGCTGGCCGACGAACCGTTGACCCTGCAGGAAATCGGCGACCACCTGGGTGTCACCCGCGAACGCGTGCGCCAACTCGAATCGCGCCTCCTGCAAAAAATGCGCGTCTTCTTAGCCGAACGCGGCCTCGGCCCCGGGCCGATGCCGGCGGAAGGGTGACGGTTAGACGGCATTGCATAGCCTTTTCATTAGCCAAAAAGAAAAATAGTTGGTCGATAAACCTTACTTCTTTGGCAGGTAAACGCTCGTGCGGTCGATGATTTCGCGCAGTTGGACGAAATCGGCGACCTGGTAGGAGTGGTTCGCCGCCTTGGTCTTGTCGGCGATGATCATCTCGCCGCGCAGGACGCCCAGGTCGGCGAAGTGGTGCATGGCGTTTTCGATGGTGATCTTGTGCACCGCCTCGGGGTGCGCCAGTTCGCCCAGGCTGACCAGCCGTTCGCCTTTTTTCAGCGTCAGCTTGATCAGATCCTTTTCGAAGGTCCTTTCGGCCTTGCGACCGGCCAGCGTCCGCGCCGCGAGGTGGTAGCTCTCGACGTAGCCCGTCGCCACGGCGGCGAAGGTTTCGGCGGCGAATTGGCCGGTCGCGGACAGGGCCAGGCCCTCGGGCCGTTTGTCGATCCAGCCCTGCGACTCGCCGAACGCCAGCGCCTTCTCCATTTCCTCGCGGTCGGCCTCGACGCTGCGCGCCGGGTCGCCGCCGAAGATGAATTCGCGCTTCAGCAGCCCGACGAGAAACCGGAAGTGGTCGAAGATTTTCTTGGCCGGTTGCGGCCCGGGCAGGCCGAGCATCGCCAGCGACAGCAGGCTGACGGCCTGGTGGTGCGGTATCACCGTGTTGGCGTAGATCGTCAGCGGCAACCGCTTGCTTTCCTCGAGCAGGTAATACGGCGGCTCGTCCTCCTCGCCGGTTTCGAATGTCAGCACCTTCTCGGCCACCATCGTCGCCAGGATGATCTCGACGCTGACCGGGCTTTCGGGCATGACCGTGTGCGTATAGCGCAGATAGTCGCGCAGCAGCGCGTAGCGCCGGGCCACCGTTTCGGCGGGCACGCCGCGGCGCACGCCGGCCAGCAGGGCTTCGGCGACGATCGCGTAGGAGGTCACCGGCTGGAGTTCGTTGATGTCGTGCACGACGCGGTAGGCGATGCGCTTGGCCAGGTCGCGCCGCGCCTCGTCGTCGGCCGGCGACGCGGCCGCGCGGTTCCAGACCAGGTCGTTGAGCAGAATCGGCGCGGCGAAGTCGATCCAGACACGGCCGCGCGACTTGGTCAGCATCCGGCGGTTGCGCAGCATCGTGCGCAGGTTCTCGCCCTCGTTGGGCTTGCCGGCCGCCTCGTTGGTGTAGAAGCGTTCCTCGAAAATCCGCTCATAGCCGATCGAAACCGGCACGAAGGCGATTTCCGAACGGTTGGCCATCGCCGACGCCTCGAGCAGGTATTGTAAAAAACCGGTCTTGGGAACCAGCAGCTTGCCGACGCGACTGCGGCTGCCCTCGACGTAGAACGTCAGGCTCAGGCCCTCGCGCAGCACCGTTTCCAGGTAGCGCACCAGGCACAGGGTGTAGATCCGCTTGCCGCGGAATGCCCGCCGGATGAAAAACGCGCCCGCGCCGCGAAAAACCGGGCCGAGCGGCCAGAAATTCAGGTTGATCCCGCTGACCGTCAGCGGCATCGGCAGATGGTGTTGGTCCAGCACATAGCCGAGAATCAGGTAGTCGATGTGGCTCTTGTGCGACGGCACGAACACCACCGGCGACTTGCGCATCACCTTGCGCACCTGCTCCAGGCTGTCGGTATTGACCTCCACGCTTTCGTAAACGCGCGGCAGCAGGCGGTCGAGCGTAAACCGCAGCAGGCCCGCCGCCCACGGCCGCTGATCGGCCGCCATCTCTTCCAGGTAGCGCCGCGCCCGCCGGCGGGTTTCGATGAACGGCTGATCGTTCTTTTTGCAGTAATCCATGATCGCCGCCAGGAACCGGCGGTCGTGCAGCACCATTTCGACGATTTCCGTGCGGCTTTTGCGCGCCGGTCCGAGCACCGTCCGGCGCTCCTCCTCGAGCCGTTCCAGCAGCGCCCGGCGGATGTGGTAGGCCGTTTCCGGCTCGGGATCGAGCATTTCGGGAACGCGCATCCGCACCGCTTCCTCCAGGTCTTCCAGTTCTTGCGGTTGGGCGACCTTGATGTACACGCTTGAACGGTTGCGGAGGTATTGCCAGAGGCGGCGCAGGCGGCCCGGGTTGTCCGGCGGCCCGGCGATCAGGTCGATGACCGTCCGCGTTTCACGCTGGGGGCGGCGGCCGTAGCTGATGAACAGCGGCACGAGCAGAATCGGGGTGTCGGTTTCGCGCTGGATGCGCAGCAGGGCCTGCAGCGGATCGAACGGCGACTTGCCGCGCAGAAAGCGGCGGGGCAGGCCGGAAAAATGGTGCAGGGGCAGCAGCATCGGCATGCGCTTTTCGACCAGATCCTCGACGTAGCCGTTGGCGTACGGGTTGGGATAGCCCTTCTTTTCCCACAGGCTGACGAGGATGCCGACTGTCCGGCGGATGAAAGTCGTCCAGGGTTGCCACCAATAGACCGGCAGATAATGGCAGAATTGCGGAAACGGCAGGTTTTCACGCCGTAATTTGTAGGAAAGCAGCAGGTATTCCAGCCGGCTGCGGCCGCGGATCACATAGCAGACGGCGCCTTTTTCGGCGGCGCGACGGATTTCCTCGCGGTCGGCGTCGTTGATCGTGGCCGGGCCGAACAGAAAGCGGAAAAAAAGATTGAGCAGCAGGCCGAAACGGCCGTGAAAAACGGTGCTGTAATGGTCGAACGACCCGTGCAGAAAACGCCGCAAATGCGCGGGTTCATCGCGTTTTTTGTCTTTTTTCACGGCGCGGGCCGCCATTTTGGAAATCATGGGAAAAAGTGTATTCCTTTGTCGCCGCCCAAGCAAATCGACACGGGGGCCTTATATTGGGGTTAAGTATTCGGTTTGGGTTACCGATGAATCGTATATGGAACGTAGGGGGTAAGTATGGCTGTGAACGCGATCAATAGTGCGGTTCAGATCGAGACCTTGCTTCCCAAATCAACCAAAAAAACCACGGATACGACCAAATCCACTTCCATCCCGCTCAATGACGTGGTCGCCAAGCGGGATACGACCTTCGCCTTCAAGGTTTACACCCAGGAAACGCTGTCGAAGGTGGCCGCGGTGGCCAAGCAGGCGGCCGACATGCTCGGCGTCGACCTCAACACCGTCGATGCCTCGCCGGAGGCGACCGCCGACCGGATCACCAGCTTCGTGTTCGGCATGTATTCCACCTATCGCAAGCAGCACAGCGAACTGACCGACGAGGAAGCGCTCGACAAGTACGAAAAGGTCATCGGCCGGGCCATCGACAAGGGCTACAACGAGGCCCTGAAGATCCTCGACGGCCTGGGTGTGAACGACGAAACGACCATGGCGGGCATTCACAAGACCCACGAATTGATTTTCCAGAAGCTCGATTCGTTTTTCAGCGAGCAGCGTTCGCTGCTGGCGCAGGCAACCGAATCGCTGGAAGCCGCCGAGGCGTAACCGGCCGGCGAACGAAAAAACCACCAACGGGCGAAAGGGCGCGCTCCGGCGCGCTCTTTGCTTTTAACCTCGTTTCCCCGGCGATGGTCCGTCTTTCGGCCGCGCTCCGGCGAGACGAAAAAACAAAGTTGCCGGACAACGGCAAAACTCTTATTAATAGAGGCCGCCCCGCCGCGATCCCGCATCGCCCGGCGGCGAAGATGAGGAAGAAAATGGTCCGCCAACAAATGAAAAAGGCGCTCATCCTGCCATGACCGAAAAAAAATACACCGGCCGATTTATCGTCATTTTCTTCTGTCTGGTAATCGGCCTGGCGGCCAGCATTTATTCCCTGGACCTGTTTCTCCTCGTTCAGAAGCACGGCCCCAATGTCGACAGCTTTTGCGCCATCAGCGAAACGATCAATTGCGTCACGGTCGAAACGAGCGAATACGCCGTGATCCTGGGCGTGCCGATCGCCCTGTACGGCCTCGAGTACTACGCCGTCGCGCTGGCGGTGTTGCTGCTTTCCTTCACCGGCGTCTGGTCGTTGCGCCAATGGCAGTCCTATCTTTTCTGGCTGGCCGCGATCTCGGTTCCGGTGATCACCGTTCTGGCCTATCTGGCCTTTGCCGTCATCGGTTCGATCTGCATCGTCTGTTGTTCGGTTTACCTGGTTAATCTGACGATGCTGATCTGCCTGCTGCTGGCCAACCGCGGCCACCGGCGCGAACTGGCGGCGGCGGGACCGCGGGAATTTTTCGGCGTCGTCCGCGCCCATCGCGGCTGGCAGGCCGGAGCGGCCGTCTTCGCCGTGGTCGCCTTGTCGCAGTTTTTCTGGGTTTCGCCGCTGCTGGGCATCGAAGCGGGCGGCGGTCGTTTCGCTTTTCAGGGATTGCCCGCCCAGGGCCTGACGTTGGGCAACCCGAACGCGCCCATTCAAATCGAGGAGTATACCGATTTCCAATGTCCGTTCTGCGGCAAGGCGCACAACGTCATGCTGCAACTGGTTGGCAGATATCCCGATAAAATCCGCCTGACGCACCGCGATTACCCGCTCGACCTGGAATGCAATCCGAATATCAACCGGCCCTTCCATCCCGACGCCTGCCGGGCGGCCCTGTACGCCCGCTGCGCCGCGAAAGGAAATCGTTTCTGGCAGCTCGATGAAGCGATGTTTCGCAACAACAAGTACCTGCAAAAGGAAAACATCGCCGCGTACGCGAGCGAAGCGGGGTTGAAAATGAAGGCGCTCGACGAGTGCGTGGCCGACCCGAAAACGCGCGCGGAAATTCTGGGGGACATCAACGAAGGCCACGACCGCGGCGTGACCGCCACGCCCACTTTCTTCGTCAACGGCGAAATGATCGTCGGTTTCCGCCCCATCGAATTCTGGGAGGCGAAAATTCAAGAACTGCTCGCCAGGCCCGCCGGACGCTGAATTCAAAAATCAGCTTGCCGCCGTCTTTCCGTGTGCCGGCCGGGGTCCACGTGAGATTGTACCCTCACCCCCGACCCCTCGCCGATGCAAGGACGAGGGGTGAAATTGCTTTCCCTTCTCCCCTCGTGGGAGAAGGGCAGGGATGAGGGGGAAACGCCGCCCAACCCGTCATGCCGAACTCGTTTCGGCATCTCAAAGCCCGACCCTGAAAAAAAACCTCGCCGTCTTACCGTGCGCCAGCCGGAATCCACATCGGCAGCGCCAGCGACTTGACTGGTGTAAGAGCGGCTTAGCAGCCGCGATCTCACCTCTTCGCCGAACCCTCCGCCGGATTTGCCGGAACTGATAATTTTCGTTTATTTTTCCATGGCTTATAATCCATTCCCAAATCACCGGCCAGATTCAATTCATATGCATTAAAAAAATAATTCATTTTCCCCTTGTTTTTTTTTTTTTCAAAGATGTATCTTCCTATTCGCCTTCCGGATTTACAACGTATCTGGATGCACGAAGCGAAGGCGCTTGGAGAGCGCTCATGCCCAATTGGTACGTCGATCCAGACCAGTCCGACGATTCCGGCACCGGCGAAAGCTGGGCCACCGCTAAAAAACATCTCAACGCGATGATCCAGGCCCTGACCTATCCGCTGGCCGGCGAAAACATCATCCATTTAAAGGTCGGCGCGACCAACCCCTACGAGCGTTCCAGGTGACGGGCTACAGCCGGGCGCGGTTCATCTATTGCCGGGCCGACAACGCCGAGGTGGGCTTCCTGGCTAACAAACACGCATCGGCGGTGTTGCAGAACTGCTGCGCGGACACCTGCGATCACGGGGCGGCGGCGGTGGAGAAGGCGACAATGGAGGTCGAGGGCAACAATTTTTTTCTCGAAAGCAAGGTTGCCGGCTTGACGGCCTACCTCGATTCCGTTGTGACGGTGAACCCGTGGGATGAGCATCCGAGCGATTACTGCACGCTGGAGATCCGGACGGGCGCGACGGCGCTACGGCGCAACTACGCGGCGATTTTGGTGAAGCTGCGCTCGACGGTGGCGGTTTCGGGCACGGGCGACGAGGCGCTGCA